>JAIRZN010000004.1 GCA_031267205.1 Tannerellaceae bacterium
GAGAAAGCGGGGCATTTTCGTCCGGCTGTGGGATTTTACGGCTTAATCGTGTATCTTTGTGTGGTAAATTAAATGGGTTATGAGAAATTTCTTTGCTTCCTTGATTATATTATTCTTTCCGGTAACGATGGCGCTTGGGCAGATTATGACGCCGGTAAAGTGGAAAGTTAGCATGGTGGATGCGGGCGCGCCGGAAAAAGCGATCGCCTTCACGGCTACGCTGGACAAAGGATGGCATTTGTATGACATGAATTTGCCGGCGGGAGGGCCGGTTTCTACGTCTTTTACCTTCGAGGTATTGCAGGGCGCGGAATTGATGGAGCAGGCGCAAGCTTCCGCGAAGCCGGTGTCCGCGCATGATGACGCCTTCGGCATGGAGCTGCGGTGGTACGAGGGGCAGGTCACTTTCACGCAAAAGATACGTATTACGGACTCTGCCAGGTTCAGGGCCGCAGGCGCCGTTGAATATATGGTGTGCAATGACGAAATGTGCCTCCCGCCGGAGCGTCACAGCTTCAGGTTCGGAAGGGGGGACATCAGGATGGACGATCTGATTGCCGTTGTGGCCGAGGAGGAACAATATGCTCAATCCGAGGAGAAAGAGTTGGCAACGATGGAAGTCATGACGCCGCCGCAGGTCGTGAATAATATACGCAAGGCCGCTACGATGCCTGATGCGGCGGGAGGCGATGCGATATGGGCGCCGGTTGTCGACGAGCTCAAGGCTTTCGGCGATGCGACCTTGTCGACGCCTGATATGTCGTGGCTTTTTATATTTTTCGCCGGATTCGCAGGCGGGCTGCTTGCGTTGCTCACGCCCTGCATATGGCCGATGATACCGATGACCGTGAGTTTCTTTCTCAAGCGCGCGAAAGACAGGGGGAGGGCGATACGGGACGCGCTGGCTTACGGGGCTGCTATTATTATTATATATGTAGGAATGGGGCTTGTCCTTACGGCCATATTCGGCGCGGGCGTACTGAATAGCATGGCGACGAACGCGGTATTCAACATCCTGTTCTGTCTCCTGCTGGTAACGTTTGCCGTCTCGTTCCTGGGCGCATTCGAGCTTACGCTGCCGTCATCGTGGACGACCCGCGTAGACCGCAAGGCCGATTCGGAGACGGGATGGGCGAGTATTTTCTTTATGGCGTTCACGCTCGTGCTTGTGTCTTTTTCGTGTACGGGGCCTATTATAGGGACTTTATTGGTGCAAGCCGCTTCGATGGGGAGCATGGCCGGGCCAGCGATAGGGATGTTCGGCTTCGCGCTGGCGTTGTCTATACCGTTTGCGCTCTTCGCCGTTTTCCCCAACCTTCTGCAGAACATGCCCAAGTCAGGTGGCTGGCTAAATATGGTGAAAGTTATCCTGGGGTTCCTTGAACTTGCGCTTGCGCTTAAATTTCTTTCCGTTGCCGACCTTGCCTACGGATGGGGGCTACTCGACCGCGAGACGTTCCTGTCGCTTTGGATAGTGATCTTCGCTTTGCTTGGGGTATACCTGCTTGGGAAAATACGCTTCGCGCATGATGGCGGGGAAGGGCAACGCCTTTCCGTAGCGCGTCTTTTCATGGCGATAGCCTCCTTGTCGTTCACCGTTTACATGATTCCCGGTCTGTGGGGAGCGCCGCTGAAATCTATAAGCGCATTCGCCCCCCCGTTGTACACGCAAGATTTCAATCTGTACGACAGCGAAGTCCACGCGATGTTTGACGATTACGAAGCCGGCATGCAGTACGCCGGGCGCACGGCGCGTCCGGTAATGATAGACTTTTCCGGTTACGGATGCGTGAACTGCCGTAAGATGGAAGCCGCAGTCTGGACAGACCCAAGGGTGAAGCAATTATTGGAGAACGATTATGTTTTGATAACCCTATTTGTAGACGACAAGACGCGCCTGCCCAATCCCATAGACGTAGAGGAATATGGCAAGAGACGACGGCTTAAGACTGTCGGCGATAAATGGAGCTACCTCCAGCGCAGCAAATTCGGGGCCAACGCCCAGCCGTTTTACGTCCTGCTCGATAATGCAGGCAAGCCCCTCGGCCCCTCTTATGGATATAACGAAAATATACCTCAATACATAAAATTCCTGACTGATGGCCTGGCAAACTACCACCCGTGAAGAAAAAATGAACGCCTTCGGGCGTCTGCTGGATATACTCGACGAATTACGCGAGAAATGCCCGTGGGATAAGGTTCAAACAAATGAAAGCCTTCGCTCCAACACGATAGAGGAGACGTATGAACTGTGCGACGCTCTCATACGCGGAGATGACAGGGGGATTGAAAACGAGCTGGGCGACCTGTTGCTGCATGTAGCCTTTTACGCAAAAATAGGAGAAGAAAAGGAAGCCTTCGACATCGCGTCCGTCTGCAACGCCATATGCAAGAAACTTGTTTACCGGCATCCCCACGTTTTCGGCAACACGACGGCCGACAGCGCCTCAAAAGTAGAGCAGAGCTGGGAACAGCTCAAGCTCAAGGAAAAAAACGGCAACAAGACCGTCCTCGAAGGCGTCCCGACCTCACTGCCCTCGATAGTCAAGGCTCACCGCATACAGGATAAGGCGCGCAACGTAGGATTCGACTGGGAAGAACGCGAGCAAGTCTGGGATAAGGTGCTCGAAGAGTTCAGCGAGCTGAAGGACGAGATTGCGCGCCTTGACGCCGAGCATATGGAAGCCGAGTTCGGCGACCTTTTCTTCAGCCTCATCAATGCAGCCCGCCTTTATAAGATCGACCCCGATAACGCTCTGGAGCGTACAAACCGCAAGTTTATCCGCCGCTTCAACTATCTCGAAGAGCGCACCATCCGTGAAGGCCGGCCATTGAAGGGCATGCCGCTCGAAGAGATGAATAAAATATGGGATGAGGCTAAAGCAAAAGGATTATAACTTCGCATTTGAACGGAACGGCATCGCATGAAACATTTCATTACATATATACTAATTACGGTCGCCATCATAACGGCGGCTTGCAGTAGTCGCGAAAAAGAAGCGGCAGCCGTGCTGGAACATGCCCAAGAACTTTTCGAGCGCAACGAATGGCCATCCGCCAAGAACGAAGTAGACAGTATCCGCGTCAAATACCCCCGCGAGGTAAAAGTCCTCAAAGACGCCCTCGTCCTCATGAGACAGATAGAGATGAAAGAAGTGGAACGCAACATAATCTATTGCGACAGCCTGCTACCAATCAGGCAGGCGGAAGCAGCGGAAGCAAGCAAGGACTTTGTTTTTGAAAAAGACTCCGCCTATGAGCAAACGGGAACCTATATACGGCAACAGCAGACCGTGGAGCGGAATATAGAACGTAGTTATATACGTTGCGGCGTAAACGAGTACGGCGAGATGTATGTGGCCAGCATCTACTTCGGCAATCGCCCCATCCGTCACACAGGAATAAAAGTCAGCACAAAAGACGGCGTTTTTACCCAAACCGATTCTATCGCATACGACGGGGGACTTAATTATAGCTTCCAAGACAACGGGAACACTTCGGAAATACTTCAGTATAAAGGAGAGCGGGGAGTAGACGTTATCAAATTTATATTCAGCAACGCTAAGGAACGCCTAAGGGTGGATTATACCGGAGGAGCCAAGTATAGTTTATATATGAGCGAGGCGGATAAACAGGCGGTAGTATATACATACAACCTCGCAGCAATCCTTTCGGACATTCGCAATCTTACGAACGAACGGGCAAAAGCTATAAAGAGGAAGGAGTATATAGAAGGAAAGTTAAACCAATAGCGTAATCATATGTATGCGCATCATATAATAGTACGGAACCTCGTATGGAACGACGCATTAAGACACTGTCCGCTCAAAAGGCGGCGGGGTTACGCGCTACCTATTAAAATATTTATTCGAATGAAAAAGATTATTACTGTATTTACGCTGTCCTTTCTTTTATCCTCATGCTTTGAAGAAAAGGCAGATCCTGAGTTCATGAATGAGACGGTATGGAGTAGCTATACTTCCGGCACGGCAGTTAGTGACGGCGGAATAAAATATTCTTACATGGAAACTCATACGCTTACCTTTAGCAAGAAAACGTATGTACATACCCTCGACAGGCAAGAAACGGAAGGCGATGGGAAAACATATTACCCCGTCGGGGAAGAGACAATAGAGGGAACATACGCAGTCAGCTACCCTGAAATTATTATGACGGAAAAAAATCAGGAAAGCTTAGGTACGGTATCCCTCGAAGGAATGCTGATTGTCGACAGGGGGAATGAGCTGCCGTTAGTCTATCACAAGATGAAGAACAAATGAAAATAGCGGCATTAGTATCGGGAGGAGTAGATAGCTCGGTAGTCGTTCACAGTCTGAAGGAAGCTGGATACGACCCCGTTGTTTTCTATATCAGGATAGGAATGGAGGATAAAGGCGATCTCGCCTGCCCTTCGGAAGAGGATATAGAACTCACTTCGCATATCGCCCGCAAATACGGATGCCGCTTCGAGATAGTCTCGCTGCATGAGGAATACTGGGACAAAGTGATTAGCTACACCATCAACACGGTAAAGAAAGGACTGACGCCCAACCCGGATATGATGTGCAACAAGTATATTAAGTTCGGATGTTTTGAAGAACGATGGGGAAAGGATTTCGACAAGACAGCTACCGGACATTACGCCACAACGACGGATATAGATGGCGAAATATGGCTGTCCACAGCTAAAGACACATTGAAAGACCAGACCGATTTCCTTGCACAGATAACCAACCTGCAGATACGGAAGCTAATTTTCCCAATCGGACGCCTGATGAAAAGCGAGGTCAGAGCAATCGCCGCCGCCGAGAAGCTGCCGAGTGCACTACGTAAGGACAGCCAAGGCATATGCTTCCTGGGAAAGATAAACTACAACGATTTCATAGAACGCTACCTCGGCAGACAGCCCGGAAGGATCGTGGAACTGGAAACGGGGAAAATACTCGGCAAGCACAACGGTTACTGGTTTCACACCATCGGACAGCGAAAGGGGCTGGGCTTGAGCGGAGGCCCCTGGTTCGTCATCCGAAAAGATACGCAGGACAATATAATATATGTATCAAACGGCTACGATCCGGATACACAATACGGGAAGACGGTCAATTTACAAGGCTTCGACTTTATCACCAAAGATATATGGGGGAAATTTGACGGAGCAAAGGAGATTACATTCAAGATCCGCCATACACCGGAATTTACACCCGGCTTTATCCGGCGGATAGGCGACATATACCGGATTGAATCCGCAGAAAAGATACAAGGCATCGCCCCCGGACAATATGGCGTGGTATACGACAAAGACCGCCGCCTCTGCATCGGAAGCGGTATGATTATAGAGTAGAATCATTACTAAAGAAAAGGATATATGAAGAAATTAGTTGTTCTTACAGGAGCAGGGATGAGCGCAGAAAGCGGCATCGCTACCTTCCGCGATTCCGATGGCTTATGGGAAAATTACAAAGTGGAAGATGTGGCGACGCCCGAAGCCTTTGCCGCCAACCCCGAATTGGTGCTTGATTTTTACAACCATAGGCGGAATCAGCTATATACTTGCCAGCCTAATGACGGACACCGTGAATTGGCGGCTCTGGAGGAATATTTCGAGGTGCGGATCATCACTCAGAACGTAGACAACCTCCACGAAAGAGCCGGAAGCACAAACGTCATCCATCTGCACGGCGAACTGACTAAGTGTTGCCCCGTGGACAACCACGCCACAACCTACGACATCCCGCCCGGCAAGGACCTTTGTATGGGCGATACCGACCGTCGGGGAGTACAACTCCGTCCCTTCATAGTATGGTTCGGCGAAGCTGTGCCCATGATTGAACCCGCCATCGCTGAAGTTGAAGAGGCCGACATATTGGTCGTTATAGGCACCTCGCTCAATGTCTATCCGGCAGCAGGATTATTGAACTATGCCCGCCGCGGGCAACCTCTTTTCCTCATAGACCCCAAAGAGGTGCACGCCGGCCGTAGCGATATTCACTTCATCAAAGCCGGCGCTTCCGAAGGTGTCAGGCAATTGACGCAATTACTGCTCAATCAAACGGGAGAGATAAAATAACCTCATAATAAAATAACACAATGCAAAATGTATATCTGTCTGTCTTTTTCCTATGCTGTTCCTGCCTGCCTGCGTTTACTCATGCTCAAAAAATTAATCTGATGACCAGCTTACCGGAACAATACAAATCGTACGAAGCCACCGACCGGCTCGACTACGAGGGCGAAGCGCTCTATGATTACATCAACGGCGGGGCGGAATTGTATATCTCTTACGGCCTCAAGGGCATGACGGGATGTAAATATAACGGCGAAAACCTGCCCCAGGTTACAGTTGAAGTATATGAAATGACAACTTCGGAAAACGCTTTCGGCGTATACACCCAGAGCCGGGACAAAGAAGAATACGACTACGGCCAGGGTTCGCAGAGCTACGACGATTTCATACTCTTCTGGAAAGACAAGTACTTCGTCATAATCACCACACAGAAATCTACGCCGGAAAGCCGCGACGCCGTTAGGTACATGGCCGAGCTGACCGACGCCGCCATAACGGGAAAAGGCGAAATTCCTGCCATTATAAGGGAATTGCCCTCCGAAGGGCTTGCGCCCGGAGGCTTCCTTTATTTCCACCACTATATATGGCTCAATGCCTATATATTTATCGCCGATTACAATATCGTCGACATAAACGATCAAACGGACGCCGTATTAGCCAAATATGGCCCCGCAGACGCCCGCTGCTACCTTCTTATGGTGGAATATCCTCGCGCCGAAGCCGCCGAAGCCGCCGGCATGAAACTCAAAGAGAAGTTCGCCCCAGAATTAACCCCGGATAACCGCATCATAAGGCTCGAGGACAATACCTGGTTCACCATGAAGGTAAAAGAAAACAAACTGTGCGCCATCTTCAACGGCGACACCCGCGAACAAGTAGAATCTTTATATATATCCATTCTTAAATAATAACTTTAAAAACACCTGATTTATGGAATCCATTTCTCGCCGTGAATTATTGAAAAGGACAGTCGTCATGGCTGCCGGCAGTTCACTACTGCTAAATCGCCCCATTACGGCATGGGCTAACGAAAAAGAAGCGACCGCCAAGGTCGTATTGATCCGCAACCAAAATTTGTTCGCCGGCGGCGCCTCGCCTGACCCCGCCATTTGCGGACAGATGCTCGACGAAGCCCTCTGCAACCTGACAGGCAAGAAAAACGCAAGGGAAGCCTGGGCGTCTATCGTCAAGCCAACCGACGTGGTAGGCATCAAAACCAATGCGTGGAACGGGCTTCCTACGCCTCCCGAATTGGACGAGATACTTAAAACCCGCGTCCAAAGCGCAGGCGTAAAGGAAGAAAATGTAAGCATAGACGACCGGGGCGTGAAGACAAACCCCGTATTCCAACGCTCGACAGCGCTCATCAACATACGCCCCATGCGCACCCATGCATGGGCAGGGGTTGGGACGTTATTAAAGAATTACATAATGTTCGCAGAAAAACCCTCCGACTACCACGATGACTCGTGCGCCTCGCTCGCCGAGCTGCACGACCTACCCGCCGTGAAGGGTAAGACGCGCCTTTATGTCCTGGTGCTCTTCACTCCGCAGTTCCATCATCTTACCGCAAGTACATTCTATGAAGAGTTTTCATGGAAATACAACGGGCTGGCGATAGGATTTGATCCGGTAGCCATTGACTCCGTCGGCTTGCGTATAATAGAAGCCAAACGCAAGGATTATTTCAAGGAAGAACGTCCGCTCAACCCGCCTGCCAAGCACATCGCCCTGGCCGACACCCGCTATCACATGGGAACCTCCGACCCTGCCAAGATAGAACTGGTGAAAATAGGCTGGGACGAAGGCTCCTTTGTATAAATATCGTATCGCTATTTCTTTTCAAATACAGCATCGAAGGCATGCGCGGAAGGCTGAAAGTCAATCCGCCTCGTATATTCGCATGATTCGCGGGCGCCATGCTCGCGATTCATGGCGCTGTCCTCCCATTCAATAGATAACGGACCTTGATACCCGACATAATTAAGCGCCCTGATAATTTCCTCAAAACAAATCTTACCCCTGCCCAGACTGCGGAAATTCCAGTAACGCCGCGGATCCCCGAACGGCACATACCCTCCGAACACGCCCGCCGGCTTAGGCGTATCGCTCCAGTAAACATCCTTCATGTGAACATGAAAAATGCGGTCGGGAAACCGGTAAATAAAATCTACATAGTCAACACCCTGATATCCCAAATGACTCGGATCGTAATTAAACCCGAAGGCAGGATGAAAATCCACAGCCTCCAACGCCCGCTGCGCCGTTACCGTATCAAAAGCTATCTCCGTCGGATGCACCTCCAAAGCAAAGCGGACGCCCAACTTCCGGTACTCGTCCAGTATAGGAACAAAACGCCGCGCGAAATCCCTGTAACCATCCTCAATAAACGAGTCGGGAACAGGGGGGAAAGAATAAAGATAAGCCCATATCGGACTCCCCGTAAAGCCGACAACCGTATCCACCCCAAGCGCCTTAGCCGCGTGCGCCGTACGGATAAGCTCCTCCGCAGCCCTTTCCCTGACGCCCTCCTGGCTCCCGTCGCCCCAAATATAATCCGGCAAAATAGACCGATGCCTGAAATCTATCGCATCGCACACCGCCTGCCCGACCAAATGAGTCGAAATAGTCCTCAAACAAAGCCCATACGACGCCAAAGTATCCCTAATGCCCCGATAATACCCATCGTCCGTATGACGCACATCCACATGATTAGGAAGCCCAAGCTCCAACCCATCATAACCGAAGGATTTCGCCTTTTCACAAACAGTCTCCAATGATAAATCACCCCACTGCAAGGAGTACAAAGTAACAAGTCTCGCCATTTTTTTCGATTTTAAGATTAAACAATGATTCATAAAAGCCACGCACAAAACTAAAAACTTTTTATGAAACCACTCAGCCCTAACAAAGAATTTTTACCATAAGAATAATCAGGGCGTGCCCCCGCCTGCGGCGCGGTCGGGCTATCCGCTACAAAGCAATATTTCGCGCTAACCAATTGCAACACAGTATTGATCAAAAAAACAGGTAACGAATAAGTAACGTTCCTAACGCTTTCTTATGCTGTATTTTGCATTACGACAAATAACTCTTGATACCTGCCAAAGATACGAATAAACCGTGAAT
>JAIRZN010000018.1 GCA_031267205.1 Tannerellaceae bacterium
CCGACCTCTACTTCATCGACCGGGCAGGATTGAGGGAACACCTCTCGCCAACCCGCTCAAACGGCCTCCTCGCAATGGTCAAGCAAATGCGCATGTACGCCCTCGCGTTTAAGTCCGTAAAGCATTGAAAACAATTCGTTACTAAGATTTTATTGTAATACCAAGAGGGCGGACACTAAGGCCGGCCCACCGAAATATGTTGCCAACATAGAGTTCTATGTTACCAACATAGAGTTCTATGTTGACAACATAGAGTTGTATGTTGCCAACATAGAGTTCTATGTTACCAACATAGAGTTCTATGTTACCAACATAGAGTTGTATGTTGCCAACATAGGGTTGTATGTTGCCAACATAGAGTTGTATGTTACCAACATAGAGTTCTATGTTACCGACATAGAGTTCTATGTTACCAACATAGAGTTCTATGTTACCGACATAGAGTTCTATGTTACCAACATAGAGTAATATATTTCGGCTAAGCGGTCATTCACGGCCTTGTTAAGGTATAATAAACAAATAGCGGATTACTATCCTCGTTGAGTTCTTTCAATTCTTCAGGAATACCGACGGCACTCATGTCCGAATAATGCTGAAGTTCACTGAAGGTTATTACCTGTACCAGGCGATTCCCAACCATCTTCCCCCAAACAGGGAAGTTATTGTAACTTATTGTCCCTGTCATTCCGCGTTGGAAATTAGCATCGGACATTCGGCGTAGATTTTCCGGTTGGATACATTTCTCTATAAGCGTCTGCTTTGTGGACTTATTGATCGAACCGACATAAAACACATTATTGCAAGAGAAACGAAAGTATATGCATCTGTGTGTTTCAAACATGTCTTCGACAAAAATATCGCTGCCGTCGCCTGTTTTCTTAGCGATAGAACTAAAATCGGTTACATCAAGGGCGCGGGCTATTTCCTTGTCGGAATTTTTAAGTTCGAGCACACATGCCGGCTCAATGGCATTTTTTCCTATCCTGTAAATTGTATCATTGCTTCCGGATTTAAACAGTACCGACTCTGGGAAATCGGAGTATGCGGCAGCGATAGCGGTAGTAAAACCTGAGTTTTCAGGAGGGATAACCGGCGAATAAAAATTATTTGCCAACGCTATCGTGTCGCCGTTGAGACTAAAAATTCCCAGCCCGAAACTTCCGGCCTGAAATGGCATATATAACATCGACACCGAAGCAAATATGTCATTCTCCAGAGATGCCTGATAAATGGTTTGGTATTCATGGGTAGTTTTACTTATAAATTCTCCTGCTAAAGTATATGCCCAAATTGCGTCTGGGGTGAAGATATACAGTATATTCTTTGATTCATCGGCTTGCATACCGGTTATCGACCCAGATAACTCTCCGGGACCACTCCCGTAGGTAATTAATGTTTTGACAAAATCACCCGTTTTGTCGAACATCACAATTCGGTTCTCCTTTAATGGATGAATGTAGATATGGTTTTGCGTAATCGCATAATAACCGACGCCATCTATTAATGACGCATCATCGGGGGTTACTTTCAATGAGATATATTTGACATCCTGTATTTCCTTGTCCAAGTCCAATGTCTTGGTTTCCCCTAAAAGATCGCGAACTTTTGAAATAAGAAAGGAAGAATCTTTACTATCCTCATTGCACGCAGGTAATCCACAGATAATTATACTTAGAAACAGCAACTTCTTCATATGGGTAAAATTTTAAAAGTAGTATTAGGAATCCCGCAGACTTTTGTACATCGCCTACGGCGCAGATAGTGTTTTAATGCTTCAATTCATTTTAACGTGAGTTCGACTAAAGAAAACCCGGTCTGCAAACATATTTACCGAAAGGTTTTCTTTAGTCGAACTAACGTTTTTTACCGATGACAATATCTTTATTTGGATACTTTCTCCAGCCACTTCAGCATAAAGAGCATCGTGCACATGGAGATGAGGCAGGCTACAACAAATACGGCCCATGTCATCCATAGCGGAATACTTTCGTAGAGGACGGCGCCGATGAACAGCAACTGGTTGCCTACCGCCGTAGCGCCCAGCCAGCAGCCTTGCATAATCCCCTGGTATTTGGGAGGGGCTACCCTTGACACAAACGATATGCCCAGCGGCGAGATATACAACTCGGCTACCGTCAGTATAAAATAAGTGGCTATAAGCAGGAGTGGCGTGACCTTTACCGCAGAAGTGCCCGCTTCCATAATATCCTTGTGCAGGGGAAGGTTATACAGGTACGAACAGACGGTCATCAAAATATAAGCTGTCGCTGCAATACCCATACCTATCGCTATTTTCTTCGGGGTGGAAGGTTCCTTGCCGCGTTTGCGCTGCCAATTGAACAGGGCCAGTACGAGCGGCGTCAGGAAGACTACAAAGAAGGGGTTTGAGGATTGGAACAGCTCGGCCGAAATATTCATCCCCAGCAGCTTCAAATCTGTATACTCTTTAGCGAAGTAGGTCAGCGTAAGTCCGTTCTGATGGAATGAAAACCAAAAGAATATGACTACTCCAAACACGGCGAAGAGGGCAAGTATACGTTGGCGTATTTCTTTCGGATCCATTGCTATCTCCGGTGTCGCATCTGCGGCGACCGTTTTGAGGCTTGGATCGGGGAATATCTTTTTGTTCGCAATGTAGACGAGCAGCGAAATGAACATCGCAATTATTGCTATGCCGAAGGCGTAGTGGAAACCTGTGGAAAATATATCCAAATACTGTGAGGCGAAGGCCGTCAAGTCGGTAACAGGAGCTCCCGACGCGGCGGCGGCAAGACCGGTAAACGTCGCCTCAGCCTCCGGGGTCAGGGTGTTGCCAAGGAAGCCATGACACAGGGCCGGCAGGTCGGCGTTATAACCGAAACCGTTGGACGACAGCCACCAGTTGCGTATGCTCACGGCCGCTATCGGGGCAAAGATTGCGCCGACATTTATAAACATATAAAACAAGGAGAATCCCGAATCGCGCATCTTGCCGTATGTCTGATTGTCATACATTTGCCCGACTAAAGCCTGGAGATTTCCCTTGAACAAACCGTTGCCGAACGCTATCACGAAGAGTCCTACGCAGGTGATGGTCAGGAAAAGGGGTTTGTTCGATACCGGCGTTGGCGTCGGGATGGCGATCATCAGATAGCCCGCGGCCATGACGATGAGCCCGACTAAGATGGTGGTCTTGAAGCGGCGCGTTTTGTCCGCAATCAGTCCTCCGACAAAGGCCAGGATATAAATGGAGAAGTAAAAGATGGAGTAAATAATTCCGGCGTCTTGCCCGTTCAACCCGAACTTCGCTTGCAGGAACAGTACCAGGATGGCCATCATTACGTAGAAGCCAAAACGTTCACCCATATTAGTAATGGCGGCTGTGAACAATCCTTTGGGATGATTTTTAAACATGCGTTATTAAATTTAATTGTGATTATTGGATGATTTGTCTTATGGCGCCTGTCTCCGGGTAAAAGTATACCTTCACCGGCTTTTTCCTGTCTTCAAACATTGCGGGGGCGAGGTTTTCATGATAGCCGAACTGCGCGACGAGTATTTCTCCCTTGTATAGGGGCTTACGGTTCATTTGTATTTCAACGTCGGCTTTCCCCGGTACATTATATATAATGCCTTTCATCATCTTTTCTTTCTTTTCGGCCTCTTTCGGATCCGGCTGCCGAAGGGGGCGCTGGGTCTTCAGGTTGATATATACGGGAGCGCCGCCGAGATCGTCGGCATCTACTATTCCGAGCAAATCGGAAAAGCGGAACAGCACCTCCCGCTCCGTGTCTTCGTATGGCACAAGGGTGACGTCGTAATAGCTTGTTTCCTTGACGCTGCTGCCGGTGAAGAGCGTCGTCAGGGCTTTCTCCTGCCGGTCTAATTCCTCGATTACTACTTTCATAGCTTCACCGTCGGGGGGGAGGTTGTCGGCCTCGCCTGTGAGGATGTTCAGACGGCTCTCGCGGATACGGTATATTTGCTTGGCGGCCACTTCGGCTTGTTTGGCGACGGAGCCGGCCATCAGCAGTTCTTCGAAAAGGAGCGGCATCTCCGGTTCTTCGTCTTGATCCGTATAGGACTGGTGGTTGACGAGGGTGGCCTTCGCCTGTTCATACTCGGCGTTGATGCTGCACAGCAGTCCGTCTTCCGTAATATATGCATACGGCGCTGTCGTGCCGGATTTAAATTCCACTATGTATGTATTGTCGATGTCGGGGATGCCTTTGCCTTCGAGGGTGATCCGGCCTAACCGGAAAAACGTCCTGTCTTCTTCCACAGGCTTTTTCACTCCCAGATATTTCTCGGCATATTGATAGTAAGGTCCGGCTTTGGTCATTGTTTTGATAACTTCGGCCTGTATTACCAGCGACGTTTTGGGAAGCGAATAGGTAAGGCCGAAGTTATTATTCTTGGCTGCTATCTTCTTCGTCACTTTGGTCTGCGCTCCGATGGGCAGGCATAGAAAAAGAAGCAGACAGGCTGCATAGGTAGGATGCTTCATAGCAATTTTTTAATTGGAATACGACGCGGGCCATTCCATTCCGGTAATCGTGGCCATCAATGTGTCGTCCTTGATTACTTCCGCCCGGCACGGACCGGCGCTATATAGCGGCTTGTTGAAGGAGAGGTCGTCCTTCGGCGGGGCTACTATGAGGCCTATGGGCCTCTGTCCGTCCATCTCGAAATCCGTTATCGGGAAGTTAGGATAGTCGGTGAAGGTATCGCTCGACAACACCAGCGTGCCGCCTCCGGCTGTCGGGTAAAGGGCTGTTGTAAAGGCTTGGGGGTCGGCCATTACGAGCAACATGCGTGAAGCGCTTTCGATCACCTGGCTGGATATTGCCAGCGCGGGAACGGGTATGGTTTCATCTTCCTCGTCGCCTGCGGCGGGTTTGTCCTTACCTGTTGTTGTGTGCCCTGGTGTGCGATGGGCGTAGATACGTTCGTATTGGTCGATATATCCGTTGATAAACATTATGACTTTGTAGTACGGGTTTTTGTCGTCGGGTATGCCCGATAGTTTGCCTTCGCTATAATGGGTGTTGATGCCGTCGACGAATACCTTGAACGCCTTGTCTACTATGGGGCGTATGTACGTCATCGTGCCTTGTACTTCGGATGTTTCCATGTTCAGGACACGTTCTTTGTATATTTCTTTAAACTCGTTGTTGACTTCTTCCAGGCTGCTGACGGCGTCAACAAGTCCCAACTCGGTGACGGAGCCTGAGTAGCGCGGCTTGCGGAAGTCTTCAATCATATTGGCTACCAAAGCGGTGACTTCTGTCATGGCCACCGAGGCTATGCTTTTGTAGTTGCGCAACACTTCGCCGAGTTTCTCGGAGGCGTTTTTCTTTTTTGAATCGGGACTGTAAGACGCCGCTTCGATACTGCGGCGGATGAGCATATAGGCGCCGCTTCGTCTGAGGTTGGCTTCCTTTATATACTTTGTCTCGACCGCCATAGCGCTTCTCTTAAATATTTCGCCTTCTTTCGTGAATTGCTTCATGAAAGATGCCCATAGCACCGCAATCTCCGGTATGGCCGACACACAATCTTTAACGAAATCAACAATGTTCATGAAGAAATCGTAATGCTCATTATTCTTGAGCCGAGTAATGAGCGACATATAGATCTTTACTATCAACATGGTATATTTGGTATATTTGTATTAATAATCATTATAATGTTAATCATGGCCTCAAAGATAATAATTTTTTTTTGTGGCTTGTTTTTTTACATGCAATAGTAATAATTTTTTTCGCCGTCCTTTTAATCTTAACAAACCGGCAACCCCTACCCCCCGCGCGGGATTTTGTATATACCAGGTGAGTTCTAAAAACCCATACTCCAAGGCTTGCGGGGAGCTAAAAGCGAAGTCTACTAATCGCAAATAAGCATTTTAGCAACGAAGCGTAACGCGGAAGCCGGAGGTTCTTGGAAGCCTCTTTTATTTTGTTCACCTTCAATTGGGGATATATCCGCTTTCCTCAATAACGTATTTCCCTGCTTCCGACAGGAGGAGGTAATAAATTCCGAATGCCGGCGACGTTCTGTCCATATCGGAGCGAATGACGGCATAGACGTCTGTTGTATAAGGATAATATTTGTTCCTCAAAGCGTTTTGGTCGGGAAATACGCCGTCAACGGCAATGGCTTTTGCGGTCTTGTCCCTGACCATAAATTTATCGTAGTAATGAATCGAGTAACAAAGCCCGTCGACATCGCTTCCTATTTGATTATACACTACCCCCATGCCGAATAGATTGTATTCCAAAGGAAAATCCATCATCGTTAAATCTTTCATCACCAATGATTCCATAAGTTCCTGACTGCCCGAATTGCTGTTTCGCCTATATGGGTGGATTTCCGCATCCTTGCCGCCGACTTGCTTCCAATTGGTTACTTTACCTGTATAGATGTTCCGTATTTGATTCGTGGATAATGATCTTACGGGATTTTGGGGGTTTGTGATAAAGATAAATGCATCCAAAGCAATAGGCGTTTCAATCAAAGTCACGCCCAAATCGGCTGCATAGGCCTTTTCATCGCCTGACATCACCCGCGCAGTGAATATTAAGTCCACTTCACCGTCAATGAGCCTTATAAACGAGTCATGCGTTTTGGACATTGTTATACATTCATAGTATCTGTCGGGAACGACTTCCGCAGGATATATGCTGTATGCTCCGTCCGAAGAAGAGCCAGCCCAATCGTATTTAAACCCCAGCAGTTTACACGCGATCAGGTTACGCAACCCGATAGTGGTTGTAGAACCGTCCGTTTTGGGGTAATTCTCCATTGTTATCCCATTGATTACGAAAGGTGAAACGTCTGTCGCCTCTTTTTCGCAGGAAACAAAACCGAAGGCTAATAAGGCCCATGCAAATAAGTTCCGATTTTTCATACTGATTTTTTTAAAGTGTTCCGTATCTATTCCGATCATTGTTCGTTGTAAAGGTACGGAGAAAATATATCTTTGCCGTTAAGATAAACCAATGATTATTATTCGATATGACGGCATCAGCAAACAGTATTACGGTCGCGGCCTGCGATCTTTCCGACATGTCGCACCGGAAGGCGGTTGCGGACTTGATAAATGCGTATATAATGGACGAAATGGGTGGAGGGACGCCGCTCACGGAGGATGAACAGGTTCGCTTGACGGACGGCTTGGGGAATCATCCTTCGGCAATTATCCTGCTTGCCGCGGCAGGCGACGGTTTCGTCGGTCTCTTGGTAGCTTTTGAAAACTTCTCGACCTTTACCGCCCGGCCTATGATTAATATTCACGACGTTATGGTCTTGCCCGGATACCGCGGGCAGGGTGTCGGACGTCGTCTGTTGGATGCTATTGTCGAAGAAGCCGCCCGCCGTCATGCCTCACGCATCACTCTTGAAGTCAGGCAGGATAACGTCGTCGCCCGCAACCTCTATAAATCCTTAGGATTCGCCTCTCCCACGCCCGACATGTATTATTGGAGGAAATATTTGGAATAGATTTTTCCCATCTACCTTTTGTAATCTTACAAACGCCGGAAAACCTTTTGACCTTTTGTAATCTTACAAACGCCGAAAAAGTTCCTGTGGGCTTTTGTAACTTTACAAACGCCGAAAAGTTCGCGCGAAGCTTTTGTAACTTTACAAACGCCGAAAAATCTTTTGACCTTTTGTAATCTTACAAACG
>JAIRZN010000024.1 GCA_031267205.1 Tannerellaceae bacterium
AGGGAGCGCCGGCTCGGGAAGCGTTTCTTTACAGGGGAAAAATAAGGAGTAAACGAGAATTACAGCGAAAAAAGTCAAAACCAAAGCTTTCATAGTATAATAATTTAGATATGCGTTTAGTCAATAGATGCCTTACCGGAACAAAATGCTGCATAATAAGATAAGGTTGATTTGCCGGAAAGTGACGGAGGTACGGTTTTATTGATAAATTTGTAACCTGTAATTTTACTAACCTTTTAATTTATTTAGTTCCCATGAGAAAATATCTTTTAGCGCTTTGCCTCGCTTCGGGGCTGCTTTTCCTGCCTTGTGTTTTGATGGCGGGAAACTACGAAGGCTTTAAAGTTTCGGTTTACATCACGGCCAACGACGTTAACAGGATGACGAACGGAAGATGGTTGGACAGCGTATGGACGGAAATCTCCTCGCGCCTGAAAATCGACAAAGTCTACATCGAATCGCATCGCGACGGGCGTTACACGTCGGAAGCCGCATTGTTGGCCGCCAAAAAGTTTTTTACCTCCAAAAAAGTTGAGTACGGCGGCGGCATAACCTATACGCCCGAAAGCCACACGGGCAGGTGGGAAACTTTCTGTTACACAACCCCCGAAGGCCGCGCGGAGGTCAAGAAAATCGCCGAATACACGGCAAAGCATTTCGACGAGATATTACTCGACGATTTCTTCTTCAACAGTTGTAAGTGCGAGCATTGCACGGAGGCGAAAGGGACGATGAACTGGACGGAGTTCCGTACGGAACTTATGCGCGACGCAGCCGAAAACCTTGTAGTCGGCCCGGCCCATGCAACGAATCCACGATGCAAGGTGATAGTCAAATACCCCAATTGGTACGAGCATTTCCCCGCATTGGGCTTCGACCTGGCTGTTGAGCCGGGCATTTTCGACGGCGTATGGTCGGGCACCGAATCGCGCAGCCCGTCGGCCGACCAGCATCTTCAAGCATACCTGAGCTACGAAATCATCCGCTACTTGGACAATATATCCAAAGGCCGAAACGGCGGCGGATGGATAGATGCCGGCGGCATGACGTATGCCGACAGGTACGCCGAACAGGCCTGGATGACGCTCTTCGGAAAGGCTCCCGAATGTACGCTCTTCGAGTTCGGAAGCCTTCAGAGGCCTATCGGCGACAATGTGAAGGGCGCCTGGCAAGGTACGGGGACGTCGTTCGACTGGGGACGCCTTGGCGAAAAACCGACGCTCGCCTCCGTGGCCTCCGTTGCTTTTGAGGAAGTAAACAAGGTGTACAGCAAGCTCGGACGGCCTGTCGGCATCAAGTCCTACAAGCCGGCCAATTCGGTAGGCGACGACAACCTCCAGAACTTCTTCGGGATGATCGGGCTGCCGATAGAGATGACGCCAACCTTCCCCGAAGACGCCGAAGTGGTGTTGCTGACCGAACAAGCCGCCGGCGACAAGTTTTTGGTCAACAAGATAAAAAAGCAGCTCAAGGCGGGCAAGGAGGTGATCGTCACGTCGGGATTGGTGCAAAGGATCGGCGCCGAGCTGAGCGACATCGTGGAACTACGTATCGGCGGCAAGGCGTTTGTCAACGACTTCAGCTATTTCGGTAAGTCTAAGGAGAAGATGATACTCTCGCAACTCCTTTATTATACGAACGACGCCTGGGAAGATATTCCCGTCCATGACAAGGGCGTGACCGGATGGCCGTTGCTGCTTCAGGCGCGTTATGAAGACGGCTCGCTATGGGTGTTGACCGTTCCCGATTCGTATGCCGACCTGTACGAGCTGCCTGAAGGCGTCCTTAACCGTCTGCGCTCGGTAGCCGGAGCGGATGTGCCTGTACGCCTTGAAGGGCCGGCCAACGTGAGCCTGTTTGCCTACGACAATAATACTTTCATCGTCGAATCCTTCTCGGACGAGCCTGTCAAGGTAAAGTTGGTCGTAAACGAACCCGCGAAGAAAATCACGGACATGATAAGCGGCGCCACGATCGCGCCTGAGGTCGCCCCCGCTCAACCGCAGGGCTTCCCCTTCTTTATGCGCGCCCGCATCTGGCTGAGGGATTCAAAGGACGCCAATACGTATGAAGTCGAAGTAAAACCTCATAGCTTCAGAGCCTTCAAACAACTTTAATCAACATTAATAATATATGTGATGAAAACAAGGTATATGTTTTTGATATTAGTCGCCGCAGCCTTCTCACTGTCGCTTACGGCGCAAACAGCCTATCCGTTTCAGAACCCCGCTCTGAGCGACGACGCGCGACTCGACAACCTGCTGTCGCTTATGACGCTCGACGAAAAAGTGAACTCGCTCAACTCCGAGTGGAACGTCCCCCGCCTTGGTATCCGAAGGATGGGCCACCTCGAAGGGCTACACGGAGCCGCAATATCCTGGAACGGCGGTCGCGGCAGCCAGAATCCCTCTCCAAGCACCACCTTCCCGCAGTCATACGGCCTGGGCGAAACCTGGGATACGGACATCGTCCGCAAGGCGGCCGACTTGGAAGCGACCGAAATGCGCTATTACGCGCAGAGTCCTAAGCTCGGAAACGGCATGCTGATAATGCGTGCGCCTAATGCCGACCTTGCGCGCGACCCACGCTGGGGACGTACGGAGGAGAGCTTCGGCGAGGACGCCTACCTGACGGCCCGCATGACGGTAGCCTTCGTGAAAGGCTTGCAGGGCGATCATCCCAAGTACTGGAAAGCGGCGTCGCTGATGAAGCACTTCATGGCGAACAGTAACGAAGACGGTAGAGACTCAACGTCGTCGGATTTCGACGAACGCCTGTTCCGCGAGTACTACGGCTATCCTTTTTATAAAGGTATAACCGAGGGAGGCTCGCAGGCGTTCATGGCGTCTTATAACGCATGGAACGGCGTGCCGATGACCGTAAACCCGATCCTCGAAAGCGTGACGCGCAAAGAGTGGGGTAACAAAGGCATTATATGCACCGACGGAGGAGCTTTCCAACTCCTGCTCAACGCCCACCACTACTACAAAACCGCAGCCGAAGGAGCGGCGGCCGTTATAAAGGCCGGCGTCGGACAGTTCCTCGACACCTACCGCACCGAAACGCTCGAAGCCCTACGCCTTGGATTGTTGACGGAGAAGGATATTGATCATGCCATCCGCGGCAACTTTTATGTCGCCCTCAAGCTTGGGCTTTTAGACGGCGACCAAATCAACCTGCCATACGCCAATATAGGCGTCACGGATACGGTGCGCACCTGGGAACAGCCCGAAACACGCAGCTTTGTCCGCGAACTGACGGCCAAATCCGCCGTCTTGCTCAAGAACTCGGACAACCTGCTGCCGATAGATAAAAATAAGATCAAATCCATAGCCGTAATAGGCCCGCGCGCCAATGACGTTCTCTTGGACTGGTACAGCGGAACGCCGCCGTACGCCGTCTCCGTCCTCGATGGAATCAGGAACGCTGTCGGTAAGGATGTGAAGGTGAACTACGCCTATTACAACGAAATGGACGAAGCTACCATCGCGGCCGCCAACTCCGACGTCGCCATAGTAGTTGTAGGCAATCACGTATGGGGCTGGCAGCGTCAATGGAAATTCTCCCCCGTCCCAAGCGACGGAAGGGAGGCTATAGACAGGAAAGCTCTGGGCCTGGAACAGGAGGAACTGCTAAAGCTCGTCCGCAAGGCCAACCCGAATACGGTGATGGTTCTCCTTAGCAGCTTCCCTTACGCCATCAACTGGTCGCAGGAGAATGTACCGGCCATCATCCACTTAGCCAACAACAGCCAGGAACTTGGCAACGGCCTTGCCGACGTCATCTTCGGAGACTATAACCCTGCCGGCCGCACGACGCAGACATGGGTGAAGGATATTACCGACCTGCCCCCGATGATGGACTACGATCTGACGCACGGCAGGACGTATATGTTTTTCAAAGGCAAACCCCTGTACGCCTTCGGCCACGGACTAAGCTACACCACGTTTGCATACTCGAACCTGAACATCAAAAACCAGTCGCCCGAAGGCGCCCTTGAAGTCAGCGTAGACGTAAAGAACACCGGGAAAAAGGATGGCGATGAAGTAGTACAGCTCTACGTAGCCTTCCCAAACTCCAAGGTGCAACGCCCCGTCAAACAGTTGAAGGGCTTCAGCCGCGTCAACATCCCCGCCGGCGAGACCCGTCGCGTAGACCTTGCTCTGCAACCTGAAGACCTCTCCTACTGGTCGACGGACGAGCATAAGTTCGTAATCGAGCCGGGCGGCAAAATAAGCGTCATGATAGGCGCATCCTCCGAAGACATAAGGCTGAGGAAACAAGTGGAGCTGAAGTAGAAAAGCAGCATGTGAAAAACTACGCATTTACGTTAAAAAGCAAAGTAGGATTTGGCGACAATGCCATTCGTGCTTACATTTGCGCCCGTCTGTGGTAAAAAATGAAGCCTTAGAGAAGGTTTTATGTTATCATATCCTGAAAGCCAGGAGCCGGAATACGGGAAATAAATAAATAAAAAGACCGCTTCCGGTTAAGTTTAACGTAAAAATTACATTATGAAGGTAAAAACTTATGTTCTCGCCGGAGCGACGGTTTTGTTATACATCTCTGCCGCCTCGCAAGACGTAAGATACGAAGGGATTACCCCTGGCGATCTTGCTCCGGGAATAAAGTCTTTGGGAAACAAAAGCGATTTATGTTTCCACAACAGTTCGAACCGTTACACCCTGCTGAACTTCTGGGCCTCTTACGATGCCGAATCAAGAGCGCGTAACGTCGAACTGGCGAACAAAGTAAGTAGCTTGGATGATGACAAAATTGCATTGTGCTCTGTTTCTTTTGACGAGAATCCATCTGTTTTCTCGGGAATAATAAAGATAGACAAACTAAGCCGGGATACGCAATTTAATGATGTTGAAGGAAAAAAATCGGCGTTATACCGCAAGTATAACCTGAAAAAGGGATTCACAAACTTTCTTATTGATCGGAACGGGATAATTGTCGCAAAAGGCATTACGCCCGAAGAATTGGCGAACTTGATTAACTGACAAGATTGATGTATCTACGGTGCGGCGAGGCCGGACAAATCGAATTTAGCGTTCGGTTTTCCGGCCTCGCTTATTATTTATTGTCATCACCCCATCCCCCGTCCCGTATGAAGGATAAGAAGAATAATTTGGGCGTGCCCCCCTGCGGGGGTCGGGCTATCCGCTACAAGTCCTCGCTCGCTACGCTCGTTCCGGTCTTTCCGCTACTATCCCTCACGCAAACGCGGGGGGCCGGCTTTTATGCATGCCGCCCCTACATTAACCCCCGCTGGCGCGGGCTTGTAGCCCGTGCCGATAGCTTGGTTGCGCACAATGTGTATTTCCCCGGGGAGGGGCCGGGGCTGCACGCCCGCGCCAGCGGGTTCCCCGATCCGGCGGGGATACCTATACATATATTATAAGGTGACGTTTTAAATTAAGCCCGCGCCGGCGGGAAATGTAGGGGCGTCCC
>JAIRZN010000093.1 GCA_031267205.1 Tannerellaceae bacterium
GAGACACGGGTGTCCGACCGTTATATCACGATATTCGACCCGCAGAAGGGCCTCTCGGAAAAGGCCGACTGGGGTGTTATTACAGTCATCGACCGGTACTGGATGATGTTCGGCGGGAAACCCGAAATTGTTGCCGAGTGGAGGGGACGTATAGATAAAGATATTGCTATCTGGGTTGCGGCGCAGATAGCCGCGTTTTACAATAACTCGCTTTTGGTAGTCGAAAGCAACACGTATGAATAACAAAAGAAGATGATTCGGAGTTTATCTTTGACACAATTGCCGAATATTATGGGAACCTGTACAGCCGGACGCCGGCTGACAAAATAATGGAGGGCATTCCCGTTAGATACGGCTTCAACACCAACAAGAACACCAAACCTATGATTATAAATAATATGTAGCCATATTGAGGGAAGACGGTTATATTGAAAGGAGTGGAGAGGCTCTTAATGAGGCAGAATATCATTCGGCAAACATCGCGTGCCAATTCTTCGCGCCCGTGCAGGCCGGAAATGTCGGAGCAAAGAAATGTCTGTATCGTTTCGATTGCTACGCTTCGCTTTTCGGACTGTTTGGCCTTCGGTATCGTGATTTTTGAAAATGGGTTGCGCTTTATTCTGATAATATCTTTGTCCTCGTCGTTGTATTTGAGCATTGCTGCATTAAATATCGCCTTTATGCAGACCGGATAAAGATTACGTTTCCGGGGGCTATCCATCATACCGTCTATCCATTCACGAAGGACGTTTGCGGTTATGTCGGAGAAAAGGATATTGCCTTTGTTCATGTGCTCGTGAAGGCGTTTCACGGCCATACGATAGTTCACGGCCGAATGTTCCCTGTCGTGCGCAATCATACCGGCAACATACTCATTTGCAAACTCTGTGAACGAAAGCTCGCCATATTCGTTTGTAAGATATGCAATAACCTCCTGAACGCTCATGTCCCGGCTGTTTATATCGTTTAGCCGTCGGACATATCCGGCTATCTCGTTCATACATTCCTTGACAATGAGTTTATCCGATACTTCGACCTTCTCCTTGCCGTCTTTGGTGTAGGTTTTCTTTAGACCTTTGTCTGATACGACGAAAGACGTTTTTATATATCCCGGATTGCTTTTGTGACTAACACGAATGTAGACAGGGTAGTGTCCGTCATTTCGTTTTCCACGTATTACGATTGCGAAGGTAGCCATGGTGTAATTTATTTGTAATTTTCCATGCAAATATAGCATGAAAAACCGTGTTTTTTGAGTAGTTTATATGCTATATGGCATGTATTTGGAAACAAAAAAGGCTGTTACTTTGTATTGTAACAGCCTGATCAGCAAGATTTTTTATAGCGGAAGGAGGGGGATTCGAACCCCCGGTACAGTTACCCGTACGACAGTTTAGCAAACTGTTGGTTTAAGCCACTCACCCATCCTTCCAGGTCTATGATTTAAATCGGGGACAAAGATAGGTTATATTTCCAAGTACGCAATGGTTTCAGGGCTATCATTATCGAATTAATATTTTTGGGGAAATGCGTGGCGTTTTTTATCCGAATGGGCGGAAGACTACGTCTTTGCGGGTGGCGCAGTTACGGATTTTTTGTATCTTTACCTCAAAATATTGGATAATATATGGCACATTTACCTGAATTTATCAGCGATTTAGCTCTTATTTTGATCACGGCGGGGATTGCAACCGTCCTTTTCAAATGGCTTAAACAACCGGTTGTACTTGGATATATCGTGGCCGGATTTATTGCCGGGCCTGATGTGACGTGGCTGCCGACGGTCACTGACATGGGTAATGTTGAGATATGGGCTGAGATAGGCGTTATTTTCCTGCTTTTCGCTCTCGGCCTGGAGTTTAGTTTCAAAAAACTTATCACCGTCGGAGGTGCGGCCACACTGGCGACGATCGTTAATATGGGGTCGATGATCGTGATAGGGTACATCGTGGGGCAAATGCTTGGATGGTCTACGATGGATTGTATATTCCTGGGCGGAATGCTGTCGATGTCTTCTACAACTATTATAATAAAGGCCTTCAAGGATATGGGGCTTGAGAAACAGAAGTTTGCCGGCATGGTTTTCGGCATGTTGATCGTCGAAGACCTGGCCGCCATCCTTATGATGGTGCTCCTGTCGACGGTCGCCGTCACGCAGACCATTGCCGGCGTCGAACTGCTTGGGAGTATGCTCAAGCTGGTGTTCTTCGTGCTGGTATGGTTTATCGTCGGCATCTACCTTATACCTACTATGTTGAAGAAGCTGAAGAAGTTCCTGAACGACGAGACGCTGATTATCCTCTCCATCGGGCTGTGCCTTGGCATGGTTTTGTTCGCTTCCAAAGTAGGATTCTCCGCCGCGCTGGGAGCGTTTATTATGGGTTCGATACTTGCCGAGACGGTAAGGGCGAAGCAGATAGAACATCTTGTCGAACCGGTCAGGAATCTCTTTGGCGCCATCTTTTTTGTCTCGGTAGGCATGATGATCAACGTGTCCGCTATTGTGGAATATGCCGGACTTATACTTATACTCACAGGCGTGGTACTCGTTGGACGTGTCGTATTCGCGACCTTGGGCGTGATGGCTTCGGGCGAAGGATTGCGGGTGGCGGTGCCTGCCGGTCTCAGTCTGGCGCAGATCGGCGAGTTCTCGTTCATAATCGCCACCCTTGGCATGAGCTTGGGCGTAATCAGCGACTCTTTGTACCCGATTATTGTCACCGTCTCTATCATAACAACTTTCACAACGCCTTACTTCATCAAGGCAGCACAGCCGGTTTGCAACTTTTTGGAGGCAAAGATTCCCGCACGCTGGCATCGTATCATCAATGGATATGCTACATCGGGCCTGAAAACCGTAAACAAGCAGGACGACTGGAATCGTTTGCTGCGTAGCGTGATGTCGTTCGTGGCATTCAACTCGGTCATATGCATAGCCGTTATCCTGGTGTGCGAAACCTTCGTCACGCCCTTCGTCACCGAACATTTGCCGGGGACGTGGGGGCATATACTCTCGTCTGTTACAGCATTGCTACTCATGGCGCCCTTCCTGCGCACTATAATGATGAAAAAGAATCGCTCCAAGGAATTTCGCACCCTGTGGGACGACAGCCACTTCAACCGAGGGGCGCTCATATCGCTCGTAGTATTCCGTATAGCTATAAGTTGCGCGCTGATAATGGCTGTCCTGGCGCCTATCTTCCCTGACTATACGCTGTGGATGGTGATTGTCTCGATGGCCGTTATTGCAGTGATAATATTCTTCCAAGGTTTCAAACGCCAGTCGCGCCGCATTGAAGCCCGCTTCCTTGAAAACCTTAACCGGAAGCAAAACTCCGAACCTATCAATGCCGATATGGCCGGACGCCTGCTCTCGCGCAACATACATATAGAGGAAATAGACGTGTCGCCCATCTCTCCCCGCCTTGGCAAGACGCTCCGCGAATTAGACTTCCGCCGCCGCCTCGGACTAAGCGTCGTATCCATCATACGCGGCAACCGCAAGATAAATATTCCCGCTGCCGACGAACGCCTGTATCCATACGACAAACTAATCGTAGCAGGTTCGGACGACGACATACGCCGCTTCAGCCGCGAAGTGCAAGCCTATAACCAGGCGCAGGCCGTCGACGAAGAAGTGCAAGTCCATATCGCCCTCTCACAATACGTCGTCGAAGAAGGCTCGCCGATGATAGGCCGCACGCTCGGCGAGCTGGACATTCAACGTAAGACCGAATGCATGGTAGTCTGCATCGACAGGGTAGGTGAAGCGGCCGGCATCATAGCCTCCCACACCTTCCGCTTCAAGGAAGGCGATACCCTGCTGATAGCCGGCGAAGAAGCCGGTTTAGCCGATTTTCGCACGAGATTGGGGGAATAAAGACCCTCCGGAAAAATATATGAACCCGCCGCCCTTGCCCCGCGCCCGGCCCAGGGCATATAGCTTTTCTTGATTATTTCATTACCTTTGTTACTTAAATATATTTTAATGAAAAAAACGCAATGAAGAATGTATTGATTATTGGCTCTACCGGACAGATTGGTACTGAGCTGACGCTGGAACTTAGAAAACGTTACAATGGGAACATAGTCGCCGGGTATATCCCCGGTGCGGAGCCTGCGGGTGAATTGCTTGAAACCGGACCTGCGGAAATAGTAGACATCACAAACGGTGAACAAATAGCTGATGTCGTGTCAAAGTATAAAATTGAAACCATTTACAACTTGGCGGCCCTCCTTTCCGCTGTGGCTGAAATTAAGCCCCAGTTAGCATGGAAGGTTGGAATGGACGGGCTGTTTAACGTGTTGGAAGTCGCGCGCCAATACAAATGCGCCGTCTTCACGCCGAGTTCGATTGGAGTATTCGGGAATAATACGCCCAAAGACAAGACGCCGCAGGACACCATACGCAATCCACGCACCATGTACGGAGTGACAAAAGTAGGCGGCGAGTTGTTAAGCGACTATTATTACATCCGTTTCGGCGTGGACACCCGTTCCGTCCGCTTCCCCGGATTAATCTCTTACACCGCGCCTCCGGGCGGAGGCACAACCGATTACGCAGTAGATATTTATTACTCCGCCATCAGGAATGAACGCTTCGTATGCCCGATAGCGGCAGGCACGTTCATGGATATGATGTATATGCCGGATGCCCTGAAAGCCGCAATTCAATTGATGGAAGCGGACCCTGCACGTTTGGTACACCGTAATGCCTTTAATGTCACGGCTATGAGTTTCGACCCGGAGATTATATACAAAAATATCCGTAAATATATCCCCGGTTTCACAATGGAGTACAACGTGGATCAACTCCGGCAATCCATTGCCGATTCATGGCCTAACTCATTGGACGACACCTGCGCCAGGGAAGAATGGGATTGGCAACCTGCATACGATTTGGATATGATGACACAGGATATGCTTTCCAAGCTAAAAGCGCGTATTCAGGTAACACTCCCGTAGGCAAAACGCGAAAAGGGCCAAGCAGAGTGCCGTCGGGGCCAAGCAGATGGTGGTCGGGGCCAAGCAGATGGTGGTCGGGGCCAAGCAGATGGTGGTCGGGGCCAAGCAGATGGTCGTTTGGGGAAAGCAAATAGTCTCTTGGGGAAAGCAAATGGTCGTTTGGGGAAAGCAAATGGTCGATTGGGGAAAGCAAATGGTCGATTGGGGAAAGCAAATGGTCGTTTGGGGAAAGCAAATGGTCTCTTGGGGAAAGCAAATGGTCTCTTGGGGAAAGCAAATAGTCGGTTGGGGGAAAGCAAATAGTCGTTTGGGGAGAGCAAATAGTCGTTTGGGGAAAGCAAATAGTCGGTTGGGGAAAGCAAATAGTCGCTTGGGGAAAGGTGACCTTCGGGAAAGCTAAACGCGAGTTGCCTGACGCACAACCGTGGCGTTTGGAGGTTGCACAAACGGTGCGCGGACAACGGCGGCGCAAATGTAGGGGCGTCCCTCGTGGGCGCCTTCTTCGCACACATGTTTGGAGGATACACAGGCCTGCGCATCCTTAAATCGTGGCGTTTGGAGGTTGCACAAACGGGGGCGCGGGCTACAAGTCCGCGCCGGCGGTTCTTTTAACGCGGGGCGGCTCAATCGGGAGGGCTGCGGCCACGCCTTTTACCGGAAACTTTGCGGACGGCATGTGGCGGAATTAATTCTTTTGTTTTTTTAGATACGTCAATCCTGTCACAAGTGAATAAAATACTTACTTTTGCCTTCCACCATACAATAAGTAGATGAAGAAGGCTATAATCCTATTTTTGATTCAACTGTGTTTGCTGCCGTTACAGGCGCAGATAAATACCGACAGGGTAATAGCTATCGGGAGAAATGCTTTGTACTTTGAAGATTACGTATTGTCGATACAATACTTCAATCAAGTAATTAAATCCAAGCCATGGCTGGCCGAGCCTTATTTCTATCGCGCGGTGGCCAAGATTAGCCTCGACGATTACCAGGGGGCTGAGGAGGACTGCTCGCTGTGCTTGGAGCGGAACCCCTTCTTGGTACAGGCCTATTTTGCGCGTGGAATAGCGCGGCAAAACCAGGATAACTTCGACGGCGCCATCGAGGATTACAACAAAGGACTTGAATTTAGAGTCGAAGACCGGCAGATGCTCGTCAACAAGGCCGTAGCCTTTATACAGAAGAAAGATTACGACGGAGCCGCCGAAGTGTTCGAGGAACTAATGTCGGTACATCCCAAACATGCCATGAACTATATGACGCGCGGAGCGATGTATCTGGAAAAAGGCGACACCCTCCTCGCCCTTGAGGATTATAACCATTCGATTGAATTAGACCCATACTACGCCCCGGCCTACGGGAACCGCGCCATCGTGCTATACCGGATGAACGACATGAGAGCCGCCCTGTCCGACCTCAACGAAGCTATAAGGCTTAATACGCGCGAAAACGGTTACTACATAAATCGAGGGCTTGTCAGGTTCCAAATGAACGACTTGCGCGGCGCCATGGCGGATTACGACCAGGTGGTCAGCTTCGATAGCCGCAATCTTATAGCACGCTTCAACCGCGGACTTTTGCGAGCTCAGGTAGGGGACAATAACCGTGCAATAGAAGACTTTGACGTCGTCATAGAAGAAGAGCCGGACAATCACATGGCCTATTACAACCGCGCTATCCTGCGCGACCTCACAGGCGACCATTACGGGGCCGTACAGGATTTCACGACAGTACTCGACGCCTACCCGGATTTCATACCCGGATATTACAGCCGCTCGGATGCCAAACGCAAGATGCGGGACGACGCCGGAGCCGACCGCGACGCCTGGACAGCCTTCGAGACGGAAGAACGTCTCAAGAAAGGACGTCAAAGCCCCAGCGCAGGAGATGCCGACGGCAACACAAGGGAACAATCCGACAAGAATATCAATAAGTTCAATCGCTTAGTCGTATACGACAAGGAAGAAGAACAGAAAACAAAGTACCAAAGCGACGTCAGAGGCAGGGTGCAAGACCGCAACGTGAGAGTAGACCTTGAACCGCAATTCATATTAACTTATTACGAAAAACCCGATCCGGTCAAGAAAATCGTATACTACGACCGGATGATAGAAGACTATAACGAACGGCTGCTCCTCTCGCGCAAACTGCGCCTTACCAACGAAGAAGCGCCGCTGGCACAGGGACAAATCGAGGAACACTTCGCCTCAATCGACAAATATTCGGCAGAAATCGAAAGCGCGGACGCATACTTCGGGCGGGCGCTGGATTACACGCTGGTGCAGGATTTCGCGGAAGCCATAAACGACTACACCCATGTCGTGGAAGCAGCCCCGTCTTTTACAATGGCATACTTCAACCGCGCAGTCGTGCGCTACAAGCAACTGGAATACACCCTGTCGCAACAAACGTTCAACGAACAGGACGAAGCCTCGCCCATGAGCCTGAACCTGAATACGCAGCGGACAGCGCCGACAAACGCCTCCAATGATTTAACGCTCAAAGACAATAAGCGAGCCTACGAGCATGAACTGATTATACGCGATTACGATATGGTCGTCCGCCTCAACCCCGGATTTATATACGCATACTTCAACCGGGGCAACCTTTTCTGCGCACAACGCGATTTCCGTGCAGCTATCCAGGATTATAATGAAGCCATCCTGCGCGATCCCGGATTTGCGGAAGCCTACTTCAACCGCGGCCTGGCCCGCCTGTCGCAGGGGGACGCCAACCGCGGAATAGCCGACCTCAGCAAAGCCGGAGAATTAGGCATCGTTAACGCATACAGCATCATCAAACGCATGAGCAACAACTAAGCAATGATTATCTTCGCCCCCGAAAAAAGAAAATCATGACATTTGATATAGAAGACAACGATATACACTCGAAAGCCCGTGCCGGACGGATAACAACAGGTCACGGCGCGATCGAGACGCCCGTCTTTATGCCCGTCGGCACGCAAGGCGCAGTCAAGGCCGTACATACGCGCGAATTGAAAGCCGACATCGGCGCACAGATTATACTCGGAAACACTTACCATTTATATCTTCGTCCCGGAACGGAACTGCTGGAAAGGGTAGGAGGGTTGCACCGGTTCAACGGCTGGGATCGACCGATACTGACCGACAGTGGGGGCTATCAGGTATTTTCCTTAGCCCAAAATCGTAAACTAAGGGACGAAGGAGCAGAGTTTCGCTCGCATATCGACGGCTCAAAGCATATCTTTTCCCCCGAAAAAGTAATAGACATTCAACGCTCCATAGGCGCCGACATCATAATGGCATTCGACGAATGTTGCCCCGGCGACGCCGACTATGAATATGCAAGAAACTCCCTCAGCCTGACCGAAAAATGGTTGGACCGTTGCATAGAACGGATGAACCGCACCGCACCGCTATACGGCTACGAGCAAAGCCTGTTCCCCATCGTACAAGGCTGCGTATATAACGACCTGAGGAGGCGCGCTTCGGAGTATGTTGCCGACAAGACGGCCTGCGGTTACGCTATCGGCGGTCTGGCTGTCGGCGAGCCGACGGAGGTGATGTATGAAATGATCGAAGTGACCAACGCCATCCTGCCCGAAGACAAGCCCCGCTACCTGATGGGAGTAGGAACGCCCGCCAACCTGCTCGAATCCATCGCCTTGGGAGTGGATATGTTCGATTGCGTAATGCCTACGCGCAACGGCCGCAACGGACAACTGTTCACCCGATACGGCACAATAAACATACGCAACAAGAAATGGGAAAGCGATTTCTCGCCCGTCGACCCCGAAGGATATTCGTTTGTAGACACGGCATACAGTAAGGCATACCTGCACCATTTAATAAAGGCAAATGAAATTTTAGGACTTCAGATTGCCTCGATTCACAATTTAGCTTTCTATCTTTGGCTCGTAAAAGAAGCTCGCAGGCATATCATGACAGGCGATTTCACTGTCTGGAAGAATGAGAGTATACGCCGGTTGTCAGACCGCATCTAAACTTTAAGAGAGAATGAACAAATACGGATTAAAACGCATCGACCGCTACATCATCAAGCAATTCCTTGGGACGTATCTTTTCACTATCGCCCTGATAATTTCCGTCTCAGTGGTATTTGACATCAACGAAAAGATAGACAAATTCCTGAATCCTGAGGTGACGCTGCGGGAGATTGTGTTCGATTACTATATGAACTTTATCCCGTATTTCGCCAACCTGTTCAGCCCTTTGTTTACGTTCATCGCCGTTATCTTTTTCACATCCAGGCTGGCGGATCACTCCGAGATAATCGCGATGCTGTCTAACGGGATGAGTTTCCACAGACTGATGGCGCCGTATTGGATTTCGGCAATGATCATAGCCGTTGCAACCTTTATACTGAACGCATTCGTTATTCCCCCCGCCAACGTATCGCGCATCGCCTTCCAGAACAAATATTTCAGGAACCGAGCTGTGGAATACGTGCGTAACCTGCAGCTTGAAGTAGAGCCGGGCGTTATTGCCTACTTCGACCGTTATGACGATAAATCCCGCATGGGATACCATTTCTCGCTGGAACATTTTGAGGACAAAAAACTTATCTCCCGCCTGACGTCAGGCTCCATAAAATACGACACATTATATAACTGGACGGTTATAGATTATATGATACGCGACTTCGACGGGATGTACGAACATGTCAGCAGCGGAAACCGTAAAGACACCACGCTGATGATAGTTCCCTCCGACTTCCTCATATCGGTAGACGATTGCGAAACGATGACGACGCCCGAACTGTCTACCTATATCAACAGGCAGAAGAAACGGGGAATAGGTAACATACAGACCTTCGAAATTGAGTACCACAAACGTTTCGCCGCTATAATGGCGGCTTTCATACTTACATGCATCGGCGCCTCGCTGTCGTCAAGGAAGGTCAAAGGAGGAATGGGATTTAATATCGGGATAGGGTTAGGACTTAGCTTTTCGTATATCCTGTTTACTACCATCACTTCCACATTCGCCATCAACGGCTACGTCACTCCCATGGTAGCGGCATGGATACCTAATATCTTGTACACCTTTATAGCTATATACCTATACCGCAAGGCGCCTAATTAAAAGCAATCAGTGAATAGAAAATAGCGGTTGCCCCCTATTAACTATTCACTGCACACTAAATAAGACAATCGCTTCTCAAAAAAACCTCAATACCTGCTTTCCACTACGTTCCAGTCTACAATCTTCCAGAGATTACTCAGGTGGTCGGCGCGGCGGTTTTGGAAATCCAAATAGTAAGCATGTTCCCAGACATCGAATCCTAAAAGCGGCGTTAATCCCTTGGTAACAGGATTGCCGGCATTCGTTTCCTTAGTGATGGACAGCTTGCCGTCTTTATCCTTAGCAAGCCAAACCCATCCCGAACCGAAAAGGCCAACGCCTGCCGCTTCGAACTCCTTCCTGAAGTTCTCGAACGATCCCCATGCGGCGTTAATGGCTTTTGCAACCATGCCGGAAGGTTCGCCTCCTCCGTTGGGTGAGAACTGCGTGAAATACAGATTGTGATTCAATACCTGTCCTGCATTATTGAACATTCCGCCTTCCGATTCCCTGACAATTGTTTCAAGGCCGGCATTTTCGAATTTGCTCCCCGTGACGAGGTTATTCAGGTTGTTCACATACGTCAGAAGATGTTTCCCGTGATGAAACTCAACGGTTGTTTTACTAATCACCGGCTCCAAGGCATCGGAGGCATACGATAATTTAACTAATTCAAACTTCATAAAATTTTAGTTTTAATAATTATTCCATTTTATATTCATAACAAAGATAGCGATATGTTTGTTCTCTATTTCAGGGAATGACAGGCAATTTTATTTATATGGATATAGGTATTATCAAATTAGTTTCTAATTTTGTGCCCTCAATATACATTATCGCATTATTAATTTAGTAAACGTATTTCGTAGATGACAAAGAAAGTTGGAAACTTAGTTCCGAATACCTTTTTTATTACAAAGGGTAGTGGCGAGTCCGATTTGGAAAAACATGCCGGCTCTTACCACATGGCGCTTTATGATGCCGGTATATCCGATTTCAATATTATGACGTACTCATCCGTTATCCCTGCAACAGCGCACTTGGTGACTATGGATGAGATTGATTTACCGCCGTTCGGCTCGGAACTGAAAACAATTATGGCTATGTCTCACGGATACCAGGATGAGTTTGTTTCCGCCGGAGTGGTCTATGCCTGGATGTATAAAGACGAAAACTTCGACGACAAAGTCGGAGGACTTGTATGCGAGGTGAGCGGGCGTTTCCGCATCGAAGAATTGGAATCGCGCCTGATTCGCGTAATCAATGACCTTCACCAGAAAACTTACGGCAAATACTACTTAGGTGAACTCAACTTTATCACCGAAGGTATTACGATCGAAAAAAGGTACGGGACAGCTATCGCCGCCCTGTGCTTCCTCGATTTCCTTATGCCGGAATTATAACCGCAAAAATCATTAACGTACCGGCCGCTTTTTAGCGTTTGTCGTGTTTTTATGCGCAAGAAAACTTGTGTAATAAATAAATACGCATACCTTTGCAGCCGCTGATACAAACAGCTTAAATTAATTATTCAAATATGGCAACAAAAATCAGATTGCAAAGATTCGGTCGGAAAGGCTACGCCTTTTACCAGATCGTAGTCGCAGACAGCAGGGCTCCACGGGATGGACGATTTA
>JAIRZN010000119.1 GCA_031267205.1 Tannerellaceae bacterium
ATCCCGCACGCCTCGGTGATAAAACCCGTCCTGTGATTACATCGAAGCCAATCCGCTAACCAGGGCAAACGCATTTAAAAATTGAATAGTTTGCCCTGACGATCAGACCAGCAAGCGAACCAACCCACGAAACCAACCCACGAAAGCAGCAAGGAGTCGATAATAATTACGCCCTCCCCAGTCCCGTAATAAGAAGAATAATCAGGGCGTGCCCCCGCCTGCGGCGCGGTCGGGCTATACGCTGCAAGTCCTCGCTCGCCTGCGCTCGTTCCGGTCTTTCCGCTACTATCCCTCACGCGAAGAGCCTTAGCGATACGGCCAGCCTTACAGGCAAGCGCCTGTCTTCATCACGCGAAAAGCGCGGGCCTCCGCTGGGTCGGCGCAAAAAAGAGGGTGAGACAATAACTTAGTTTTGAGACACCCTCACGCCCTGATTATTCTTAAAAAACTGTTGGGAATTGCTTCGCTTGCCGGCGGGGCATTGTGGTCCGTGTCTGTCCGTGTCTGTCCGTGTCGGGCGGGGCGCGGATTAGTGGCGGCGTAAATTTATTCCGGCCCTGATCCCGTAAAACCGTTTGGATTTTATATCTTTGCCGGAAATCATCATATTTTATGGCTAAGAAAGAAGTAGACATGTATTATCGCTTCACGAGCGATGAGGAGCCGACGGATGAGCAGCTTGAGGCTCTCATGGAAGGCGTGGGCGAGAAAGTGCGGCGGGAGAATGCCGAGATGCACCGCAAATTGCACGAAAACATACAGCGCATGTACGAGGAGGCGAAGGAATATTATGACAAACATTGGTGACGGTTATCGCCCCAAGCTGCTCGTCGTGGCCGGGCCTAATGGTTCGGGCAAAACTTCGGTTACGGGCGAAATCCTGATGCATGAATGGGTGAGGGACTGCCGGTATATTAATCCTGATTTTATTGCACAGGAGATGTTCGGCAACTGGAACTCTGCGGAAAGTGTCATGAAGGCCGCCCGATATGCTACACGGTGGCGGGAAAGGTGCGTGAGCAAGGGGGAGAGCATGATTTTCGAGACTGTGTTTTCAGCTCCCGACAAGTTGTCGTTCATAAGGCGCGCTAAGGATAAGGTTTTTTTTATCCGGCTCTTTTTCATCGGCACGGATGGCCCGGAAATCAATATCTCGCGGTGGCGTCGCGGATTTTGAAGGGTGGACACGATGTTCCCGCCTCCAAGATCGTTTCTCGTTATGATAAGTCGATTGTGAATTGTTCCGTCATCGCGCCGCTCGTTGACCGGTTGTATGTTTACGACAATTCGGTCGATGGATCTTTTCCCTCATTACAGTTTCGCGCCGTTGAGGGGGGGGGATCGTCAAGCAGTATGCGCCGCTACACGCCTGGGCGGGCTTGATTTTCCGCAGTTTGACGATGTAGACGGTTGGAGGGTGTGATTCCCTGCGTTTTCTGTGACGGATTGATGTAGTGAGGCGTCACGGCGTGGTGAAAAATGGCTGCGGTTCTTTGCGGATATGAATTATTATTTTACTTTTGCCGTTCCGAGCAAGGGTTTTATTGTATGAAAAATATTCTTTTACATAGTTTTCTCCTCGTGGTGACGGTCGTTTTAGTTATCGACGGTCGGCGGGGAAAGGCGTGTTGAGACTGATGGTTGTAGTTCAATGTTTTTTTTAGAAGCCTTTCTCCCTGCGGAGGAAGGCTTTTTGTATATAACGAATATTATTGTATGGACAAGAATTTAATAACCGGTTCGGAGGCTTTGCTCCGGACTTTAGTAGCCGAAGGGGTTGACACGGTCTTCGGTTACCCCGGCGGGCAGGTGATTCCGCTTTACGACTGCCTGTATGGTTACGGCGACAGGCTTAAGCATATCCTAGTGCGCCATGAACAGGGCGCTGTGCATGCGGCCCAGGGCTACGCGAGGGTGTCGGGCAAGACGGGCGTTGTTATTGTCACCTCCGGGCCCGGCGCTACGAACACCGTAACGGGTATAGCCGACGCCATGATGGATTCTACGCCTGTCGTAATCATATCCGGGCAGGTTCCTTCGCCTTTGCTTGGCAGCGATGCTTTCCAGGAGATAGATGTAATAGGTATTACGCAGCCTGTAACTAAGTGGGCGTACCAGGTGCGCCGTCCTGAGGAGGTTGCATGGGCGGTATCCCGCGCTTTTTATATCGCTTCGACGGGTCGGCCGGGGCCGGTGGTTATAGACTTTGCCAAGGATGCGCAGACAGGGTTTACGGACTATACTTATGAGAAGGTTGACTACATCCGCAGTTACAGGCCCGCGCCGAAACCTGATGCGGAGCGTATCGCAGAAGCCGCCGCGCTTATTAACGCTTCCGAAAGGCCGTTCGCACTCGTGGGGCAGGGCGTGATACTTGCCGGCGCGGAGAGTGAACTGAAGGCCTTCCTTGAAAAGGCCGATATTCCGGCGGCGACAACTATGCTCGGCCTTTCCGCCATGCCTTCGGGCTACCGCCTGAACAAGGGATTGTTGGGAATGCACGGCAATATGGGGCCGAACCGCAAGACTAACGATTGCGACGTGCTGATTGCGATAGGGATGCGTTTCGACGACCGCGTGACGGGTAATCTCAAGGAGTATGCAAGGCAGGCGAAGGTCATACATTTCGACATCGACTTGTCTGAGATAGGGAAGAACGTGCCGGTGGATGTTCCCTTGGCGGGTGATGTCAAGGAGACGTTGCCCGCCGTCGCCCGGCTGCTCAACACGGCTGAGCGCAAGGTGTGGATAGACAGTTTCGGGGCTGATGAAACGGAGGAATACGAAAAGGTGATAGCGAAGGAAGTCTACCCTGAAGGGAGCCGCCCGTTGCAGATGGGGGAGGTTGTGCGCAAGGTATCCGACGCCGCCGGCGGGGATGCGGTGCTTGTGACCGACGTGGGGCAGAACCAGATGATGGCCGTGCGCTACTTCCGCCACAGCCTCACGCGCAGCGTCGTCACCTCAGGCGGTTTGGGAACGATGGGCTTCGGTCTGCCTGCGGCTATCGGCGCCAAGGAAGGTGCACCCGGCCGCACCGTCTGCCTGTTCGCCGGCGACGGAGGCATACAGATGACCATACAGGAGCTTGGCTCCGTGATGCAGGAGAAGCTCGACATCAAAATCATTGTGCTCAACAACAATTGTCTTGGGATGGTGCGCCAGTGGCAGGAGCTGTTCTTCGACAAACGTTACTCGTCTACCACGATGGTCAATCCCGACTTTGCCGCCATTGCAGCCGCCTATGGGATACGCAACCGTAACGTCAGCAAGCGCGAAGATCTCGACGCCGCCATAGCCGAGATGTTCAACGTAACGGGCGCCTATATGCTGGTGGCTGAAGTAGAGACGCACGGCATGGTTTATCCCATGGTGCCCGCCGGTTCGCCTATTATAAACATACTTACGGGAGAATGACCCTGCTTATATTAAAAGACAAACAAAATTATGGACACAAAACAGTTATACACCCTGATTATATTTTCGGAGAATACCGTAGGGCTGCTCAACCAGATAACAGTTATCTTTACGCGCCGCCAGTTGAACATAGAAACGCTCTCGGTATCCCCTTCAGCCATCAGCGGGATACACAAATTCACTATTACTACCTTTGCAGAAAGGGATATGATAGAGAAAGTGGTCAAACAAATAGATAAACGTGTCGATATCCTTAAGGCGTACTACAATACCGACGAAGATTTGGTGCACCAGGAGATCGCCCTCTACAAGGTAAGCACTGCGTTGTTCATGAAAATGGAGGGTGTCGAGGAACTTATACGTAAATACAATGCCGGGGTGCTGGAGATGAACGAAGATTGCCTTGTGATTGAGAAGAGCGGTCATTACCGCGAGACGCAGGCCTTGTTCGAAGAGTTGCGCCGCTCTATCGGCGTCCTCCAGTTCATCCGTTCCGGGCGCATAGCAATCACGAAGAGCAAAGTTGAGCCGTTGAGCGACATGCTCTCCTCTATGGAAGAGAAAATAAACATGAAACAATAACATCAAACATCGGAAGTATGGATAAGGCAGGCGAATTTTGCTTCAAGGTAGACTCCGACATGGTGGACTTCCGCCGTCGGATGACCATCCCTGTTATCGGGGCGCAGTTGCTTCACGTAGCGACTGTCCACGCCGCAGAGCGCGGGTTCGGGTACGACGATATGCAACGCCGCAACGTCGCCTGGGTGCTCTCCCGCCTGGCGATTGAGGTAAGCGCCCATCCCGGACTGTCGGAAGATATTAAGGTATGCACCTGGATAGAGGGCGCCTCAAGGTTATTTACCGAACGCTGCTTCGAGCTTACCTCGTCGACGAAGGGAAGCTTTGGGTACGCCCGCTCCATATGGGCCGCTATCGACATGGAGACGCGCCGCCCTACGCCGTTGGATGTCGAGGCCCTCAATACATACCGCGTCGATCGCCCCTGCCCGATAGAAAAGCCCGGCAAGATAGCGCCGGTCGAAAACACTGTGCCCGGCGAGCCGTATCGCATACGTTACAGCGACCTCGACATAAACGGCCATCTCAACAGTATCCGCTACATGGAGCGGTTGTTGGATATGTTCGACATCGGCATGTACGCCATCCGGGACATATCGCGCTTCGAGATCGCCTATATGTCGGAAGGCAAGTACGGCATGAATCTGTCCATACACTGCCGCGAAGCCTCGCCCGGCGTCTATAATATGGCTATGTGTAATGAAGGAAAAGCTATCTGCCGCGCCGCCGTCGCCTGGACCGATCCTGTTCGGCATTAACAAATGAATAAGTAATCACCATTAATAATAAAACTTATGGCAGTATTGAACTTTGGCGGAGTAAACGAAAATGTTGTTACCCGCAATGAATTTCCCTTAGAAAAAGCAAGAGAAGTATTGAAGAACGAAACCATCGCCGTCATAGGCTATGGCGTTCAAGGGCCGGGGCAAAGCCTCAACCTGCGCGATAACGGCTTCAATGTCGTCGTCGGTCAACGTAGCGGCGGCAAAACATGGGATAAGGCGGTTGCCGACGGCTGGAAACCGGGCGAAACGCTTTTCGGTATCGAAGAAGCCTGCGAGAGGGCGACCGTTATCCAATATCTCCTCTCCGATGCTGCGCAGATAGAGGTATGGCCCCGCATAAGCAAGTATCTCACGCCGGGCAAGACGCTCTATTTTTCACATGGCTTCGGCATTACTTACAAGGAACGGACGAATATTATACCGCCCGACGGTGTCGACGTTATCTTAGTAGCCCCCAAAGGTTCGGGCACAAGCCTGAGGAGAATGTTCCTGCAAGGCCGCGGCCTCAACTCAAGCTATGCCATCTACCGCGACGCTACCGGAAAGGCTTGGGAACGTGTCGTAGCCCTCGGCATAGGCGTAGGCTCCGGTTACCTGTTTGAAACTACCTTCAAGAAGGAAGTTTATTCCGACCTCACCGGCGAACGCGGCACGCTGATGGGCGCCATTCAAGGTCTTCTGCTGGCGCAATACGAAACCCTGCGCGAACATGGCCACGATCCTTCCGAAGCCTTCAACGAGACGGTGGAGGAACTTACCCAATCGCTGATGCCACTGTTCGCGGAAAACGGTATGGATTGGATGTACGCCAACTGCTCCACCACCGCACAGCGCGGCGCCTTGGATTGGATGGGGACATTCCACGACGTAACAAAACCCGTTTTTGAAAAGCTATACGAAGAGGTCTCCTCCGGCCGCGAAGCCCAACGCTCCATCGA
>JAIRZN010000126.1 GCA_031267205.1 Tannerellaceae bacterium
GATGGTATAATCTCGAGAAACTGGTAATGGAAGTGTTGTTGCAATAGGAAAGTTTTTATATATTTTCATGAGTTCTACCATTCCATCTTTTCTGTTGGTAAGCTCTTTGAATCCATTAAAATTTTCAATAATAATACTTACCCCAAATCTATCGTCAGAATATGCTTTATAATCGAGGCGTAACGGATAATTCAAACATATTTCAGCCAAATCTCCCGTCGTTAGTGCTTTTAACACTTTGTTCGGAATTTGACACGCATCTATCATTTGCTGCCCTGTAGTAAATGCAGCCCATTCTCTGTATCCGGGTTTAACAGGGTAATCCCAAATAGTTTTCTTTTCTTGTGCAATAATACCGCTGAGAGTAATTAATACAAGAATTATTGAATACATTATCTTTTTCATATTTCATTTAATTAGAAGAATTAATAAAAAACATTACTATGGCTGAGATAAAAACATTGCCCTCCTTTTAAGGCATTATAACAAAGTTTAAATACACTACAAAAAAACTAAACAACACCACATTAGAGTCATTTCAACGAGATACGGAACAGTCAAGATATTTTTCGCAAATCTCTATCTCGCAAATATATGGTTTTTATTCGGCTTTAATAAATTATCACATCTTAATAAATGTAAAAAGTCAAGATATTATGGGTATACCCACTAAATCGGCAATAGCTATGTAAATTATCCGGAGACAGGTAAACAGTCGATGGGCACGAGTAGTAAGCAGACGAATCTTAGCTTCGGGCGGGATTGTTTTTGTCACGCGAGCCACAGGCCGGGAATCCTGAGGATTGAAATAATTCTTACCTTTGCCCGCATACGTTAATTATAAAAGAAAAATAAAGATGGCTCAACAGATACGTTTCACTAAAATGCACGGGGCGGGCAACGATTATATATATGTCAACGCCGTAGAATATCCTTTGGACAATCCCGAAAGACTGTCGATCGCCTGGAGCGCACCACATACCGGTATAGGAGCGGATGGGCTGGTGATGATTGGCAGTTCGGATGCTGCCGACTTCAGTATGCGCATCTTCAATGCCGATGGTTCGGAAGCGCTCATGTGCGGCAACGCCGTAAGGTGTATAGGAAAGTACGTGTACGAAAACCGGTTGACGGACAAGACATATGTAACGCTCGACACGCTGTCGGGCATAAAGAAGCTTAAGCTTGCCGTCGATGACGGGAAGGTCAGGGACGTGACAGTCGACATGGGCGTCCCCTCGCCCGCCGACGTCGCCATAAGCATTGAGGCCGCCGGAGAGAGGTATACGGGCTTAGTCGTGTCGATGGGAAATCCTCACTTCGTCATCTTCGTCGACGATATCGACGCGATAGATCTTCCCGTCGCAGGGCCTGCACTGGAATGTCACCCATGTTTCCCCGGCCGCACGAACGTGGAGTTCGTCCGTGTTATAAGTTCAGGAGAAATAAGGATGCGCGTATGGGAGCGCGGTTCAGGGATCACGCAAGCCTGCGGGACGGGAGCCTGCGCAAGCGTAGCGGCCGGCGTTTCGATGAATAAAACAGGCCGGCGGGCGAAGGTATGTATGGACGGCGGCGAGCTACTCGTCGACTGGGACGAGGCGTCGGGCCGCATATACATGACCGGCGGCGCCGTCAAGGTGTTTGAAGGAACAATAGATATTTAATCAAAAACAATATGGCATTAGTCAACGAACATTTCCTGAAATTACAGAACAATTACCTCTTTGCCGATATATCAAAGAAGGTAGACGCTTTCAAGGCGGCCCATCCGAGAGATAAGATTATCCGCCTCGGTATCGGCGACGTCACCCAACCCCTGCCCGAGGCCGTCCGCACGGCCATGCACCGCGCCGTTGATGAGATGGGCGACCGCGACACCTTTCGCGGCTACGGTCCTTATCAAGGCTATCCCTTCTTAATCGACGCCATAATCGGGAACGACTTCGCCCCGCGGGGGATCGCCATCGAGCCCGACGAAGTATTCATCAGCGACGGCGCCAAGTGCGACACAGGCAACATCGGCGACATACTTGGCTGCGCCAACAGCATAGGCGTTACCGACCCTGTATATCCGGTCTATATCGACACGAACGTTATGGCCGGTCGCGCCGGCAATTTTGAAGCAGGCCGCTGGAACGGTATAGAGTATATCTCCTGCACGGCGGAAAACAATTTCATTCCCGCCCTTCCCTCCCGTAAAGTAGACATCCTCTACCTATGCTACCCGAATAACCCCACCGGCACGACGCTATCGAGGGACGAGCTTAAGAAGTGGGTCGACTATGCCCTGGAAAACGATGTACTGATCATGTACGACGCCGCCTACGAGGCCTATATACAAGACGCCGACGTGCCCCATTCCATATACGAAATCGAAGGAGCGAAGAAGGTAGCGATAGAGTTCCGCAGCTTCTCAAAGACAGCCGGCTTCACAGGCGTCCGTTGCGGATACAACATTGTACCGAAGGAACTCAACGGTTCCACGCTCGAAGGCTGCAGCGTTTCGCTTAATACATTGTGGGGTCGCCGCTTCACCACCAAATTCAACGGCACAAGCTACATCACACAGCGCGGAGCCGAGGCCGTCTACTCCCCCGAAGGGAAGCAAGAGGTGAAAGCCCTGATTGATTATTATATGACTAATGCGGCGATAATGAGGAGAGGCCTTATCGAGTGCGGCTTTGATGTTTACGGCGGCGAGAACGCCCCTTATATCTGGCTGAAGACGCCGGGCGGCATGTCTTCGTGGGAGTTTTTTGAAAAGCTGTTGAATGAAGCAAAGCTTGTGGGTACGCCCGGAGTGGGCTTCGGGCCGAGCGGCGAAGGCTACCTGCGCCTTACCGCTTTCGGCGACCGTAATGAAACCTTGGAAGCCGTCGAAAGGCTATCCGTACTATAAGGCAATCGCCTGAAGTATATCATCCATCAAATCATCCGTCGACTCCAGACCTGTGGAGAGGCGGATGGTTTGTTGTTTTATATGCATGCTTTGCCGCAGGTCTTCGGTAAAGCTACCGTATATAGTGCTGGCCGGGTGCAGGATTAGGGACTTGTTGTCAAAGAGATTGGTAGCTCGGCGTATAAGTTTGAGCCTGTTAAGGAAAGAGAAGCACGCCTCGCGCGAGGCAAGGTCGAATGTCAGCATTGCGCCGGGGTATTGACCGAACTGTTCCTTGCTGAGGGCATAAAACGGGTTATCTTCCAAGCCTGTGTAATTGACCGAAACGATTCCTTCGGTCTGCTGCAAACGCCGGGCGAGTTCCAGACAAGTGGAAGCCTGCCGGACAAACCTCAGATGTAGCGTTTCCAATCCCAGTATCTGCATATAAGCCGCCTGCGGTGTAAGGTAAGCGCCGAGGTTACGGTGAATCTCCCTCCTCAGCCGAGTGGAGAAGGCGGTGTGGGCGTCCGCATTTATCCACGGTTTCAAGGCCTTGAAGTGCGACCAGTCGAACGAGCCGTAGTCAATAATCAATCCACCCAAGCTCGTGGCTCCTCCGGAAATATATTTTGTTGAAGAGACAAGCTCAATATCTACGCCGAAGTCTTTAGCACGGAAGGCGGAGAAAGGCACGAGCGTCGTGTCCGCTATCAGAGGGACGCCGCCGTTATGCCCGATAGCAGACAGGGCCCTAAGGTCGGCCACTTCCATCTGCGGGTTGGTTATTGTTTCAAGGAAGATGGCGCAGGTATTGCCGTCAATCCGCGAGCGCACCTCATCGGGATTAGTCAGATCGCAAAAGCGAGCTTCTATGCCTAAGGAAGACAAGGTGTTTTTAAGGAACGAATAAGTGTTGCCGAACAAATGAGGCGAGGTGACGACATTAGCGCCCGCGTGTGCGAGCGTAAGAAGGGTATTGCTGATGGCCGACATGCCGGAGTTGAGCGCCGTCACGCCGAAGGCTTCCGTCACGTTACGCACGCGGTCTTCATAATATTGCACCGTCGGGTTGGTGATTCTCGAATAGAAATGGTCTTTCGAGCGTCCGCAAAAAGCCTCCTCCATATCCTCGGCCGTATCAAATTCACAGGCGACGGACTGGTATACCGGCATGGCCAGCGCCTTATGCACGTCCGGTTTTTCATAGGGCGCATGTATTATCCGGGCTTCAAAACTAATATCTTTCATACAACATCATTTGTTATTTATTGTTCGCAAAAGTAGCATTTTAAAACAGTTTTGCTTTACCTTTGCGGCAAAATAAATGATTTACACCATGTAGGAAGTCTGAACCCCTTCCCGTGTGCTTGTTCAACCACGTAAAAAACAAGAAATATGCAAAAAACAGTTACAATTCCGTTCATGTTACTCGGCATCTTATTTAATATATGCTTAGTCACGTCCAATCTATTAGAGACAAAGGTCATTCAGTTGTTCGGCATCACGGCCACCGCCGGACTGCTTGTTTTCCCTATTTCGTACATCATCAACGACTGCATCGCCGAGGTATGGGGATTTAAGAAGGCGCGGCTGATTATCTGGTGCGGTTTCGCCTCCAACTTCCTGCTGATAGCCTTTTCGCAGCTCTCCGTACATATCCCGGCTGCACCGTTTTGGGAAGGCGAGGCGGCTTTTAATTTCGTCTTCGGCCTGGCTCCCCGTATCACCGTTGCCAGTCTGCTTGCGTTCCTGGCGGGTTCCTTTATTAATGCCTACGTGATGAGCCGCATGAAGATCGCCTCCAAAGGGAGGAACTTTTCCGCCCGCGCTATTGTTTCAACGCTTGCCGGGGAGAGCGCCGATTCACTGATTTTCTTCCCTATCGCCTTTTGGGGATTGGTGCCTTTTCCCGAATTACTCCTCATGGTAGGTACACAGGCACTGTTGAAATCGCTGTATGAGGTACTGATACTGCCTGCAACCATACGCATTGTTAAATACATTAAAAAAGTAGACGGCCAAGACGTTTACGACATAGGCGCGTCCTACAATATATTGAAGATTAAAGACATTTAGCTCCCGCAATATAGTGTCGCCATACATTCGCCTGCTTATGTAAAGGAGTGAGAGTTTTTTTCCGCCCGTTATCTTAACAATAGGAAAGAAGTTACCACTCGTCTGCATACGCAGGCAGTGGGACGCATTTTTCAAATTATCCGCCTGCACATCTTCCGGCTTTATTTTAATCGCCGCATTTACCATTCAACATCTTCAGCACTCAAATACATTGTTGGAAACGATATACATTTATTGTTACTAACAGGTTATGAACAGTCTGCCGAGTAATAGATTTTCCCTGATTAAGCATTTTTCCCGTCATATTTTTTCAGAGGAATGAGGCTTATTTTTCCCGTTCATGAGTAAAATGGAGCTGTATACGTTCGCCGGAATAGCTTTTATCGTCATCAAGACCATGCGACAAATAATACAGGGAAAACAATTATATTAATATTTACTGTGAAACAAATATCTTTATAATGCCTATCTCAAATTATATTGTATGATATTTAAATAAAATTTAAGTGCACATGAAAACAATCATTGTTTATATATCTCAATTATCCAATTAAACTGCAATTGTCTATATAAATAGTAATGTTTAATAATATACTATTAAATAACATATTGCATGTTATAGATGATTTAATGCGTTATTATAATATTATTAATGTAATGCTTTGAATGTAATTATATATTGATTTATATTACATCAAAAAAAATACCCTCTTTATTAAAAGAGAGTATTAATAATGCAATCGTACTCTATGACGACGGAGAATCAGAAATTACGTTCTTCCTCGACAATATATTCCGGGCGGGCTTTGATTTCATTGAACAAGACGCCGATGTATTGCCCCAGTACTCCGACGGTCAAAAGCTGTACTCCGCCGAAGAAGATAATAAGGCTCACGGTAGACGTCCATCCCGACTCGGCATTGCTGAAACCGTATATCTTACCCAAAGTAAACCAGGCGGCAAGTATGAGGCCGAGTATTACGGCCGCGAATCCCAAACTTATTGACAGTTTGAGTGGCTTGTTTGAGAAGTATATCAGGGCGTTCGAGGCAAAACGCAGCATCTTGTTCAGCGGGTATTTAGTCCTTCCCGCAGCACGCGCTTCATGCTTGTAATAAAACGGGACTTGCCTGAAGCCTATCCAGCTAATTAGGCCGCGTATGTACTTGCCTCTTTCTTTCAGTCGGCAAAATTCGTCCATAATCTTGCGGTCGATGAGGCGGAAATCGCCTGTGTCGAGGGGGAATTTAACTTCGCTCATCGAGTTCATCACCCTGTAAAACATCTTTGCCGTCAGGCGTTTGAAGAAATGGTCGCCTTCGCGTGATTTGCGTACGCAGTAGACTACGTTGGCCTGTTCCTTTTCCTGCAAAGCGAGTATTTGAGGAATCAATTCGGGGGGATCCTGTAAGTCGGCGTCCATTACAATGGCCAAGTCTGATTTGCAACGGTTGATCCCGGCCGTTACGGCAGGCTGGTGTCCGAAGTTGCGGGAGAAATGGATAACTTTCACACGCGGATCGGCGTCGGCTATTTCATTTAATAAAAGGCGGGTATTATCGCAGCTACCGTCATTTACATATATGATTTCCGTTGTATTAGGTAGCCGTATTATTGTTTGTTTTGTGCGATTATACGATTCCTTGATAACTTCTTCTTCATTATAACAGGGAATAATTATGGATAAGGTCTTCATCCCTTTTGTCTTTTAAAGGTGAAATATTTATTCATCAGGAAATTGGCGACTGTATAGAATACCATGGCGATGACCTGATTGTAGTATGGGTCTATGGATAAGTTTGCATTCAGATGTATCAGGATGCCTAACTGCAACAGATAGCAGACGCCGAAGACTATGCCGAAGCGGATGGCGCTACCTGCCCAGGCGTCGGAACTCTTGAACGTCCATTGCTTGTTCCATATGAAACTGTTTAAAACGCCGGCGGCATATCCGGCAACATTCGACACTATGCCGGAATATCCCAGTACTTTCATCATTATCCATATTATAAAGAGTGACAGTAAGGTATTGCCGACGCCGACTACGCCGTACTTAACGGCCTGCTTCAGTATTTTTGTTTCCATGATTCTTGTTTCCATGATTCTTCCGGATGATTTCTTCTATTTCCGCAGCGGAGATCTCTTTCATGTTCGTTATGGTGACCAGGCCTGAGATAAAGTTGCCGTATTGGTTACATTCGGTTACCACCTTTTCGAGTATGGCTTTGATGTCTTTCCTGACCGGCACGAGGATCAACAGTTTCACGTACAGGTCGTGTATGGCGATGCGTTCTATTTCACAGTCCTCCGTGTGCAGGGTGTAGTCAAATTCGCGTTCTATTGTTTGGCGTTGGTACTGTTGGAAAGGTTCTTCTCCCGAAGCGGTGAGCAGTACGCAGAAACGTAGTTTTTCTCCCTTGCCTCCCAATCCGGTGGATATATATATCTGCCTTTCTTCCAATAATTCGGACTCAAGGGACAGGCGGCTTTCCATCAGAGCCATGTAAGACCAGTCTGCTACATCGGGATCGGGATTTTGTACATATTCTTCCAGCAGGCGATAGGCGCGCACGTCGTTGGAGGTGGCCAAGGCGGAGAGTATGTATTTCTTATGTTCCGTTGAGAGTGCGTTGCCGGAAAGGCTGCGATTGTACGTGTCATACTCGTCGTCGGTCATTTCCGTGCGGGTCTTTCGCATCTGTTCCGAATACCTGAAGTATTCCAACTGTGATTCTATCGGGACGCTCTGTTCCAGGAGATGGAATCGTCCTTCTATTTTATTAAGAGAATTGCGAATATGTCCGGATACATCGTCTTTATCTTCCATAGCATCATTCTTATGTTTTTCACTAAAGAACAAAGTTAATCTTTTTCCATTAACTCCTTTATCTTTTCCGGCTAAGTTCGCAGCCGGTCGGGAGATGTCAGACTTTCAACTTCACGCGGGCGCGGCCGAGAAGCCACGTTATCCAGATGATCGCAAGGGAGAAACAGATACAGTTTACTATCGACAGCGCTCCGTGCGTAAACCAGCCGGGCATTCCGATTCCAATTATGCCGGCGATGCTGTATGCGGCGTAAGGAACAATATAGGTGGTGAGCGTCGCTGTGCCGGCGGGTTTGATTATGTTGAACCAACCGGCCTTGCCTTTTTCAACTATGACATATATGACGGCGTACAGGGCTATTGCCAACGAGGTGATGTAGAACAGCCACGTCGGAGTCTCGCTAAGCTTGGATACTATCCAGAAACGATGCGAGACCATGCCTGCTACAAGGAAAAGGCCCGACATGAGCGCGGCTGCCGACAGCTTCTTCTTCCATCCCATACCGGAATATCTTGTGCACAGAACCGACAGTATGACGCCGCCAAGCGTGAACGCCGGCAGCGTGCCGTTACCAATGTGCAGGATGCCGAGCGCATCGCTGTAAAAGTTGGGATGAGGGGGGGAGAACAGGGCTACGCCGCCGTGCGCTTCGTTCATTTCCGAGCCGGCCAGACTCATGAGGACGAGTATCGCCCAGGCCGGTATCAGGTACTTCAGACGGTCGCGCGCAAACATATATATAAATGCGCACAGGAAATACGACCACCCGATCAGCCCCAGTATACCCCACCAGCGTGAGGCGAACACCCCGCCGCGCGCGTCGCGGAAGGTGATGGCGAGGTATGCGAGGATGAGTATCCCAAGCGCCTTGAGCAGCAGGTAAAGCCGTTCGCGTTTTGCGCCTGCCGCCGCCGGATATTGATTCCATACGAGGATAAAGGCGGCAACCATCAGCAGCCTGTATGCCGCTATGCCGTATCCGGCGTCGGGCGACAGGCGGGTTTCCGAATTGACTATGAATACGCCCATCAGCAGCAGCGCCAGGGTGCGCGCAAGTATGTGTCCTGCGGTAGACTCGCCGGACAGGCCTTTGGCATAACGGCGTTCGACGGCAAACGGTATAGACATTCCCATTACGAACAGGAAGCAGGGGAAGACCGTGTCGGACAATCCCAGGAAGTCTTCCCCGCTTGCAGCATGTTGCATCCAGTGGGGTATATCGTTCACCGACCAAAAGTCGTTCACGAATATCATTACGAACATCGTGAGCGCACGCAGTATGTCTATCGCTACGTTGCGCTGTGCGTAAGCTGCTTTCAAGGCGTAACGTTTTTAGTTATTCTCCTCTATGGCTGCGATACCAGGCAACGTTTTGCCTTCGATAGCCTCGAGCAGGGCGCCGCCGCCGGTAGAGACGTATGATACTCCTTCGGCGAGGCCGAATTTGTTTACGCAGGCGACCGAATCGCCTCCGCCTACGAGCGAAAAGGCTCCGGCGGCCGTGGCTTCAACGATGGCTTCGCCTACCGCGCGCGAGCCGTGCGTGAAGTTGTCAAACTCGAAAACGCCTGTCGGACCGTTCCACAATATTGTCTTCGATTGTTTGATAACTCCTGCGTATAGCTTTTCCGTCTCCGGGCCTATGTCGAGGCCTTCCCATCCGTCGGGTATGTTGTCCACCGCGCAAAAACCGGTCTTCGCGTCGTTGCTGAAGCTGTCGGCTATCTTGGCGTCGGTCGCCAGGACGATATTTACGCCCTTTGCTTTGGCTTTATCCAGAAGGTCGAGCGCGAGGCACAGCTTATCGTCTTCGCAGATGGAATTACCGATCTTCCCTCCCTGCGCTTTTGTAAAAGTATATGTCATGCCGCCGGTGATAATCAGGTTGTCGACTTTTCCGAGCAGGTTTTCGATTATTTCTATCTTGGAAGATACTTTGGAGCCTCCCATGATCGCCGTGAACGGGCGGTTGATGTCTTTGAGGATCTTTTGGACGGCCTGCACCTCTTTTTCCATAAGGAAGCCGAACATCTTGTCGCCGGCGTCGAAGTATTTGGCGATAAGGGCCGTCGAAGCGTGCGCGCGGTGGGCCGTGCCGAAGGCGTCGTTAACGTAGGCGTCGGCATATGATGCGAGCTTGGCTGTAAACTCTTCCTGGCTCGCTTTTACGGCCTTCTTGGCGGCGTTCTTCGCCTCGTCGGAGGCGTCTTCGGCCAATCCGCGGGGTTTGCCCTCCTCTTCGGCGTAAAAGCGGAGGTTTTCGAGCAAAAGGGCCTGGCCGGGCTTGAGGGCGGCTATCTTCGCCTTTGTTTCTTCGCCAACGCAGTCGTCGGCGAACAGTACTTCGGCGCCCAACAGTTGCGCCACGCGTCCGAGTATATGCCTTAGCGAATATTTGTCGGCGACGCCTTTGGGACGCCCCAGATGCGAACCTATGATGGGATTGCCTCCGTCGGCGAGTATCTTCCGCAGCGTAGGAAGGGCGGCGCGGATGCGGGTGTCGTCGGTGATATTAAAATTTTCATCCAAGGGGACATTGAAATCGACCCTTACAAAGGCTTTCTTGCCGGAGAAATTGTATTGTTCAATCTTTTGCATAATGTTATTTTTATTTGACAATGATTAAAATGCACGCAAATCTACACAAAAACTTCTATATGCCTCCCCCTTGCTACATATTTTTCTGCGCCCGCAACGGGTGCGGATACGCAGCGAGGGAGTACGCGCAAGCCAATGACGATGCGTGAAGCTTTTTACAAAAAAAATTGACCAATAACGCTTCGGGTGGCTCTCCATAACAAAATCTTTGCCCAATAACATTGCTTATGCTTCCTGCAAAATAAATCTTAACCAACGACGCGGCAATATGCCTCATGCAAAGAAAAAATTAGCCGATGAGGCAGTCGGGAGGCTTGTAATATATGTCGCACGCTTCATGCGTATGACGCGGTACGTGTGACAAATGTCGCACGCTTTATGCGTATGACATGGTACGTGTGACAAATGTCGCACGTTTTATGCGTATGACATGGTACGTGTGACAAATGTCGCACATTTTATGCGTATGACATGATACGTGTGACAAATGTCGCACGTTTTATGCGTATGACATAAGCCATGTGACAAATGTCGCACATTTTATGCGTATGACATAATCCGTGTGACAAATGTCGCACGCTCTATGCGTATGACATAAGCCGTGTGACAAATATTATATACTTCGCGAATATGAGCGCATTATAGTTAATAATAAATACTTCAGCATTATATTAAAATGACACCGTATTATTTATGCAGACATCATATATGTAGCTTGTATTTATCAATTTATCAGAATGAAACGAAAGGCTGATATTATAATCTAATAAATTCTACGCCTTTAAATAAATACTGACAGCCCAAGCATGATGAAAAATTACGAGGGGGGCGAACTACTTCGGGAGCTTTTTCATCCGGCAACCAAACCTTAAATGCGTTTGCCCCGACGGGAAATTGGTCGACCCCTTTGGGAAATCGGTCGACCCCTTCGGGAAATCGGTCGACCCCTTCGGGAAATTGGTCGACCCCTTTGGGAAATTGATCGACCCCTTTGGGAAATTGATCGACCCCTTCGGGAAATTGATCGACCCCTTTGGGAAATTGGTCGACGCCCAAGCCAAAGGTGTCGACACCCAAGCCAAAGGTGTCGACGCCCAAGCCAAAGGTGTCGACACCTAAGCCAAAGGTGTCGACACCCAAGCCAAAGGTGTCGACGCCCAAGCCAAAGGTGTCGACGCCCAAGCCAAAGGTGTCGACACCCAAGCCAAAGGTGTCGACTACTTTGGCAAGTTCCTCAAAGGCCCTGCGAGGGAAAAGAATAAGATGCATTATTACGAGTATATTATCCTCAAGAAGTCCCTCCGGTTCCCGAAAACCTTACGGGGAATCATATTCCCTTAGCAGGTGTTAGAGGAATGGTGGCATGCCCAAATTATTCTTATTCGTATTTTTG
>JAIRZN010000170.1 GCA_031267205.1 Tannerellaceae bacterium
ACGGCCCTGGGTATAGTCAAGAAAGAGAAATCGCTCACCTACTCGACACAAGTAGTAGGCGGCGAAGAGCTCACCCGCGCCAAAGACCCTAATATGATGAACTCGCTGGCCGGCAAAACCGCGGGCGTGCAAATCAACCGCAGCGCGTCAGGCCTCGGCGGATCGGTCAGGATAGTAATACGCGGCAGCCGCTCGGTCAACGGTAGCAACCAGCCGCTGTTCGTAGTCGACGGAGTGCCCGTAAACAGCGGCTCCAACAGTTCGGTAGCCACCACTATCGGCGGCAATAACGACTCCGGCAACCGCGACGCAGGCGACGGCGTCTCCGACCTCAACCCCGACGACATCGAGAGCATGAACATCCTCAAAGGCCCAGCCGCAGCCGCCCTCTACGGAGCGTCGGCAGCTAATGGCGTAGTGGTCATAAGCACCAAGAAAGGGAAGGCCGGACGGACGGATATATCCTTCAGCTCCAACACAACATGGGAATCGGCAGTTTACGGCATACCGGAATTCCAGAACAGCTTCGGCGGTGTAACATCAAGCTGGGGAGATAAGATAAGCGGCAGCCAGGATTATGTGAAAGACTTCTTCCAGACCGGGCTTACCACAATCAATTCACTTACCCTAAGCTCCGGCTCCGAAGCTATGCAGAGTTATTTCTCTTACGCCAACACCTACGGCAAGGGCGTGATTGAAAACAGCGAGCTAAACAAGCACAACCTCAACTTCCGCGAGACGGCCAACTTCTTCGACAAGAAGCTCACCATCGACGCTAACGTCAACCTCATGTATCAGCAGGGCAAGAACCGCCCCTCGCCGGGAGGTTTCTACCTCAACCCGTTAGTCGGACTATACCGCTTCCCGCGCGGAGGGCCTCAAGGCGGCGAATCCTTCGATTATTACAAGGAAAACTATCAGTACCTCGATGCAGGGCGCAACATCTACCTGCAGAATTGGTACACGCGCATCAGCGGAGGATGGGAGCAGAATCCCTACTGGATAATCAACAAGATGCCTAACGTGGACGACCGCTACCGCACGCTGGCTAACTTGAATCTTAGCTTCAAGTTCAACGAGCATTTCTCAATCGCAGCCCGCGGCAACGCCGACTTCTCTACAAACAATTACGAGATGAAGATGTACGCCGGCAGCGACAACGCTCTGACAGGAGGCAATAACGGGCGATACATCGTCGACGAATCCAACAGCTTAGCCCTCTACGGCGACGTTATGCTCACCTATACGCAGCAGTTCGGACACTTCGCCGTTAACGCCACAGCCGGCGCAAGCATCAAGGACGATTCCGGCAAGTCTATGGGCATCGACTCTTACCCTACCGGACTTTATAACCCGAACGTTTTCTCGATCAACAACATCAACCTCACCGCAGCCTCCAACTCGCTGGGCAAATACCACGGACAGGAACAGGCCGTCTTCTTCGCCGGACAGTTAGGATACCGCGATTGGCTCTTCCTCGACGTTACGGCGCGTAACGACTGGACATCGAACTTAGCCTTCACCAATTACATGAACAAAGGCTTCTTCTATCCCTCCGTAGGCCTTAACTGGATTGTTAACGAAGCGCTCCGATTACCCGAATGGATAAACCTCGGCAAGGTACGCGGAGCATGGTCGAAGGTGGGCAACGGTCTACCTCGCTATCGCAGCAACCCGCTCAACAGCGTAGGTCGCGGCGGCGTGATAAACTATAACACGACGCAGCCGTTCAGCGAGCTGAAGCCCGAAATGACGACTTCGATTGAGGCCGGCACCGAGTGGCGGCTCTTCAACAGCCGTGTGGAGGTAGATTTCACCTACTATAAGACTAATACCAGGAATCAGATCTTCTCGCTGGCCGCTCCCTCAGGCTCGAAATATACTACCTACTATGTAAATGCAGGTAATATCGAGAACCAAGGTGTCGAAATCGTTCTCGGAGGCTCTCCCGTATGGGTCGGCGACTTCCGCTGGAAGACCGCAGTCAACTATTCGTATAACCACAACAAAGTAATCGAACTGGCCGAAGGATTAGACCTCTTCAACTTCGGTGGCGGAGGCTCTAACAGCTACGATATGCGCCTTGTAAAAGGCGGCTCGTTCGGCGACTTCTACGGCCGCGGATTCCTGCGCGATAAGGAGACCGGAGCCATACAGTACGACGCCGACGGCATACCGATGCCCGACCGCGAGGACTATCACAAGATAGGCAATACTGCTCCCGACTTCAACATCGGATGGCAGAACACATTCACGTGGAAAGGATTCTCCCTCTACATGCTTATTGACGGACGCTTCGGCGGCGATGTCCTCTCGTTGACGGAGGCCGAGCTCGACAAGTACGGCGTCAGCAAGCGCACCGGCGACGACCGCCTGAACGGCGGCGTATCCTTCGACGGCAAGACGATAGCCAACGTAGAACGCTTCTACGGCATAGTCGGCGGGCGCGACGGGATAACCGAACACTACGTCTACGACGCCACCAATATCCGTCTGCGCGAGCTGTCGATCGGCTACGCTCTGCCGCGCAGCGTGCTCAAGTCGCTGTCCGTAGTAAAAGGCGTCGACCTCTCCCTGATAGGGCGCAACCTGTTCTTCTTTAAGAACAATGCGCCTTACGATCCGGACGGGACACTGTCAGTCGGCAACAACCTGCAAGGCGTCGATGTATTTGGCCTGCCAAGCTCGCGCTCCTTTGGATTCAATCTGAAAATTAACTTCTAATCTGAAAGCGATATGAAAAATATAACAAGATATTCAACCGCTCTTTTGTCTGTTGTCCTTCTGACGCTTGCTTCCTGCACCGGCGGCTTCGAGGAGATGAATACAAATCCCTTCGGCGTATCCGATCAAGAACTTACGCAGGACAACAACCTCATCGGGATGCACTTCCCCACCATACAGCAGTCTATCTACTACAACCGCGGAGGCGGTGGCTGGGGATACCAGGTGTTCCAGAACCTGAACGCGGATATATGGTCGGGCTACATGGCTACCCCTTCCGACTTCAAGGGAGGGATCAACAACCAGACATATTTCCTCAATAACGACTGGAACGACACGTGCTGGGAATACACCTACGACAACGTTATGAGCAACCAGGTCAGGGTCAGGGAAAAATGCGAGGAACAGGGCGACCTTTATTCTCACTACGACGCTATCAACACCATACTGCGTGTGCTTGCCATGTCGCGCATTGCCGACCAGTACGGACCGATTATCTATTCCAAATACGGCCAGGAACTGCTCGGAGGCGAATACGACTCTGCGCAGGACGCCTACAAGCTGTTTTTCTCCGAACTGACGGCGGCGGTGAGTACGCTGAACGAATATGCAAGCAAGCAAGCTCCCTCGTTCGCCGCTTTTGACATGGCTTACGGAGGCGACCTCGTCAAATGGGCCAAGCTGGGCAATACCCTGCGCCTGCGCCTTGCCATGCGCGTTGTCAAGTACGACGCCTCCTGGGCGCGCACCGAAGCCGAAGCCGCCATCAAGGCTCCGCAAGGCTTACTCGGTCGCGGCGAAAGCCTTATCGTAAGCGGGTTCGGATGGAAGCATCCCCTGTATACCTGCTCAATAGAATACCAGGATATATTTATCAGCGCAAACATCCAGTCCATCCTTTCGGGCTACGGCGATGCGCGCTTGGACGTCTTCGGGCTGCCTAACGCGGACAAACAGATACTTGGCGTGCGCACGGGCATACCCGACACAGACCAACTATCCGATCCCTACAAGGAAATCATCTCGCGCATAAACGTGACGGCCGAACAACCCGCCGTCATCGTCTCAGCAGCGGAAGCATCTTTCCTCCTCGCCGAAGCAGCCCTGCGTGGATGGGATACCAACGGAGGCGACGCTAAGTCGTTCTACGAAGAGGGCATAGGCGTATCCTTCGCTCAGTGGGGAGTGGCCGTAGGCGATTATGCCGGACGCTCTAACCTGCCTGCCGATTGGGACGATCCGCTGAGGGACGACTTCGACTCGCCCGCCGTGAGCCGTGTATCCCCCAAGTGGGACGACGCCAAGAGCGACGAAGAACGCCTCGAAAAGATCATTACCCAGAAGTGGATCGCAGGATTCCCCGAAGGCATGAACGCTTGGGCCGAATGGCGTCGCACGGGCTATCCGAAACTTTTCCCTATCCTGAAGAACGACAGCCAGGGCGCGATTCCTACCGCGCTCGGTGTACGCCGCCTCACCTATACGATGGGCGAACAGCGCAACAATCCGCAGGGTTACGCCAGCGCAGTCCAGATGCTCGGAGGCCCCGACACCGGCGCGACGCGTATATTCTGGGACGTAGACAAGCCTAATCTTTAAGCTCGGAAATGGTTTGTAACGCTTACAAACTCCTTCTCTGCGGTTTATATGATAAATAAACTAACTTTGAAGTCCCGGCAGGCATTAATTCCTGTCCGGGACTTTGTAAACGGTATTAATCATGAAAAACATTTTATTCGTATGAAACACATTCTGCTATCAATCGCTTGCTTCTGCCTCTCTACTGCGGCGTCTTTCTCACAGACTGCCGTCAAGCTCGACACAGTGATGCCTGTTCGCGGTCTGGCTATCGCCGCTCCGTCTCAACAGGGCATACCGCTCTTCATCAAGTTCATTGAGGAAGAGCTTGCGCCGGCGCATTTCAACCTGCTTATACTGCGTGTGGACTGGAATTACGATTATAAAAGTCACCCGGAGTTGAAAGACCCCAATCCGCTTACGCTTGACAACGTCAGGCAGATAGCCGACGCCTGCCGGAAACACGGTATACGCGTCGCTCCGCAAATTAACCTACTCGGACATCAATCGTGGGCCAAAACGACCTACGCCTTGCTCCGTGAATATCCCGAATTTGACGAAACGCCTCACGTGCATACCGAAGATTATACCGGATGGCCTAATCCCGACGGATTGTACTGTAAGAGCTACTGCCCGCTGCATCCCGGCGTGCACAAGGTGGTGTTTGAACTGATCGACGAGCTTACGGCGGCTTTCGATACCGACCTGTTTCATGCCGGAATGGACGAAGTCTTCTACATAGGCGACGACAAATGCCCGCGTTGCAGCGGACACGATAAGGCGGAACTTTTCGCCGGTGAAGTAAGCGCCATACGCAACCACTTAGCCCTTACGGGTAAGAAACTCATGATCTGGGGCGACCGCCTGATCGACGGCAAGACGACAGGCATAGGCGCCTGGGAAGCTAGCATGAATAATACGCACCGCGCAATAGACCTTATACCTAAAGACGTCTTTATTTGTGATTGGCATTACGAACGGGCGGATCAAACGGCCGTGTACTTCGCTATGAAAGGCTTCGACGTAGCCACCTGCCCGTGGCGCAAACCCGAAATAGCCCTCGTACAACTCGACGACATGATACGCTTCCGCGCAAACGCCACACGGCAGATGGCGCCGCACTTCCGTGGAATAATAGAAACGGTATGGTCGGGCGCAGACGGATTCCTCAAGAGCTACTACAACCCTGAAACCTACAAGCAGGAAGTATCCGACGCCGTCACGCTTAAGAAACTAATGGAAGCCTACAAGCAGATGTATTAATAAATCTACAACCTTATATACCATGAAACGAACAACAGGAACAATCCTTCTCTTACTACTCTTTTGCGGCCTGCCGAAGGCGCAGGTTGATGAAAAACTTAGGAACGACGTCCGCAATACCGGATTCGTACATAGTCCACTACCGATTGATTACGCTAAATCCTTCGAGACGTTCGGACTGACCAAGAAAGCGCTTCAAACGAATATGCTTTGCGATATGGAAGACATGAGTCGCTGGTCTCACCGCGGCATCGGCGGCATGGAGCAGACCGGCGAACATAGCATATCAGGTAAACACAGCCTGAGACTGACAGCTCCCGTTACGGCAAAGGAATTTCCCGAATGGGGCCTTGGTCTGGGCACGTCGATGGCTTCCTTCGACGTCGGAGGCGTCAACTGGGAAAAATACAACCGCATAATGTTCTACATTTATCCCGATTGCGAAGGCGCGCGTAGCATATACCTCAACCTCTACGTCGAAAACGACGGCAAGATTAAAGTACCCGACAAGTACGGACGCGAAGGCTACCACGAGATCAACCTCATCAACCACCAATGGAACCAATGCTTCGTAGAAATGACCGAACTCTCGCGTGACAAAGTCTCCCGCATCATGTTCGCCATCGAAATATTCGGTAAGGAAGAAACGATGGGCGACTTCTTCCAGTACGACATCGACGCCGTAGAACTTCAGACCGTCGAAAACCCCGAAGTAGTCAGCGGATGGCAACCCGCGGCAGGCCGTATCATACACTCCACGACCGGATACCGCCCTGAGAGCGAAAAGTCGGCCATCATAAAGGCCTCAGGCCACGGTGGCAAGTTCCAGCTCGTAGACTACACCACTAACCAAGTCGCCTTCGAGGGCGATATAA
>JAIRZN010000150.1 GCA_031267205.1 Tannerellaceae bacterium
TTTCCGGCCGTAAATCTTCCCCAGACAAGACGGGAACAGGATTATATATTTCAGGGGAGGCATAAAAAATAACAGTTATTTAAGAAAAGGAAGTTGCTTTTTGTTTTGGAAAAATTAAGAATAATGTACTATATTTGCGTCAGCATTAAACGAACGTTTAAATTAGACAGTTTGTTTTTTTAGACACTTCTAATATCCTTGATTACAAGCGTTTTGTACGGTACGTATATTTCTTTATCATGGTAGATTGACGGAATTGGAGAGGGGGCTATTAATTGCTTCTTCTCTTTTTATATACAGGCCTTTACGGTGTGGTGCGTAGTGGGAGGGTTTATTGTTGACAATTAATTCCGACAAAAATCGCCTTTTCGCAGGGCGTTCGGGAGTTGTCTAAAAGCAGCTCGCAAATCATTTCAGGAATAAAATTTAAACAGACACTGAATATTTCTTACAAAATACAAAGGGATATTAAATTATTGTATTATCTTTAGCCCGTCATAACCTTTTTGTGGGAATAGGGAGGTGTAATATGAAAAGAATTCATTTGATAATAAGCATGTTTGCATTTCTGCTGTCTTGCGGCGGAGATGCAGTTTACCGGATTGAAGGCAGGCTGTCGAATCTGGAGGGTCAGTTTGTGTATGCTGTTTTCGAATCGGAAGACCGGAATGTGGTAGATACGGTCGTCTGTCATAAGCCCGGAGAGTTCAGGATAGAACGCAACAAGGAGGATTTTAACCAGGTCACTCTTTTGTTTGAAGACAAGTCTTTATGGTTTACCGTTTATCTGACGGATACGGACGATAAGATTACGATCACGGGAGATATGAGATACCCCACCTTATTACAAGCCAAAGGCGGACACCTCAACAACGAACTGTCTGCAATACGAAAAACATTGACCCCTCTGCTCAAGGAACGCGAGGATTTGCTCAACATACAGAAAAACAATCCTATTGATCCGAACGATATAACGTCAAGGCTTACCAACATCAACCATCAGCTTAGCGAAGATGCGTTAGCTTATATCCATGAGCGCCCGGAAGAAACCGCCTCCGTGGTTTTAATAAAGACCTTCCTTTTGAACCCTGATGATACGCGACAGTTAGACGAGCTGCTGATTATGCTTAATCCTGAGCTGAAGGATTTTTTCCTTGTGAAGGAGCTTGAGCAGTACAGCGAAAGGGCCAAGCGTACTTCCTTGGGCGCGGAAGCTCCCAATTTCACGGTTAAGAATATCTACGGCAAAGTAGTTAGCTTAGACTCTTTCCCGCAAAAGTACCTGCTCCTTACCTTTACGGCTCCATGGTGCGATATGTGCCGGACGGATGATTTATTCCTTGACGAGATAGATGGAAAGTACGACGACGGACAGCTTGAGCAACTATTAGTCAGCTTGGATGACGATATGCAGACGCTGAAGGAGGTGCTGAAAAAGGACAGCATACAATGGAACCTCGTTACCGATTCCGCCGGACAGGCGACCATGATGCTCGACTTATATAATGTGAGCGCCCTGCCGCGTTGCTTCCTGATTGACGAGGAAGGGAAAATCATCCTCAAGACCGATAACGGAATAGAAATAAAACAAACGCTTGAAAATTTAATAACAGATTAACCTGCTCCATAATTCCATCAATAAAAACCCTTAATTATGTTAGTTAAAACCTATGCCGCAGCCGTCCAGGGCTTATCGGCGACAATAGTAGTGATAGAGGTAGATTGCACAAGAGGCATCCAGTTCTTTTTAGTAGGGCTGCCCGATGTTGCCGTGCGCGAGAGTCACGAACGTATAATATCCGCTATGCGTACGAATGGTTACCAGTTCCCGCGCAATCGCATTGTTATCAACATGGCCCCTGCTGATATTCGTAAGGAGGGTTCGTCTTACGACCTCTCCTTGGCTATCGGCATCATGGCGGGCGCTAAAGCAATAGACACGGCCCGCCTTAGCGAGTTCGTTATCATGGGCGAACTGTCTCTCGACGGCAGCCTGCAGCCGATAAAAGGCGCGCTTTCTATCGCTTTGCAAGCGAAAGAGGAAGGATTTAAAGGACTTATCCTGCCGCGCCAGAATGCTCCCGAAGCTGCCGTTGTCGAGGGGATAAATGTCTATGGTATGGAAAATATCAAGGAGGTTGTCGAGTTTATCGACGGGAAGCGGGAGGTTGAGCCTGTTGTCTTCAATGTCGCTGATGAGTTTTATGCGCTCCGCGAGCTTTTTGAAGACGATTATTCTGCTGTACGGGGGCAGGAGAACGTCAAGCGCGCCCTTGAAGTGGCCGCCGCCGGAGGGCATAACCTGTTGATGATAGGGCCTCCGGGTAGCGGAAAATCTATGATGGCTAAGCGGCTTCCTTCTATCCTTCCTCCACTGACGATTCAGGAATCTTTGGAGACAACAAAGATATATTCCGTAGCGGGGAAGACGGACAAAGGGACTTCGCTGATGGTAAAGCGACCTTTCCGCTCGCCTCACCATACTATCTCAAACGTGGCAATGGTCGGAGGCGGATCTGTCCCGCAGCCCGGCGAAATTAGCCTGGCTCATAACGGCGTCCTGTTTCTCGACGAGCTTCCGGAATTTAATCGCAACGTGCTTGAGGTGATGCGCCAGCCGCTGGAGGATCGGTGCATAACTATTTCGCGTGCGCGGTGTGCGGTTGATTATCCGGCGGGCTTTATGCTGGTCAGCTCCATGAATCCTTGCCCTTGCGGATATTATAACCATCCCGAACGGCAATGTATATGCCCGGCCGGCGCGGCGAAGAAATATATCAACCGTATTTCTGGTCCACTGCTCGACCGCATTGATATACAGATTGAGACTACCCCCGTCGAATTTGAAACAATATCCGAACGTACTCCTTCGGAAGCGAGCGAAATGATCCGCAAAAGGGTGATAGCTGCGCGCGATATACAGAGGGAGCGTTTCAAGGACTTCCCCGGCATATATTGTAATGCGCAGATGACTACGGAGCTGCTCTATAATTACGTAGCGCCTGATGCCGCAGGCATGGCGCAGCTCAAGAAAGCGATGGAGTACCTCAGCCTCTCCGCACGTGCATACGATCGTATACTTAAGGTCTCGCGCACCATCGCCGATCTGGAAGGCTCCGCGAACGTCGAAGCCTGCCACTTGGCCGAGGCCATAAACTATCGCAGCCTTGATCGCGAGAACTGGGGAGCGTAGCGATATTATTCAAATCCTATCTGTTTGGCAGTTGTCTTCACGGCGGCGTGTTGAAGCGCATAAGGACTAACCGTTACCTCTCCGTCTACTAATTCCGGGATATTAAACGAATAAAGCAGGTAGTCGTAGTAGTCGGGGCTTTTCTGGGGAAGAAGGAAGGGCTTCGATGGGCGTCCGCTCTCGTCTATGTGCGCAAAGTAGGGGAGGGTATACAGACCGTTCTCGCGGCGGCTGCTGACGGCCACCCAGCGGCTGTTGCGGCCCCAGGAATGGTAGCTGTCGGTATCCTCGCTGTTAAGCGGCGACATGTCTATCTCCTCCCCGCGTTCGAGATCTATCATGCGTATCTCCGCATCCTTGTGCCAGATGGGAAATTGGCCGTAGGCTGTCTCCGTATACATCAGGAAACGTCCGTCGGGAGATATGCGCGGGAAGGATGCGCTATGCTCGCCGTTCGGGACAACAGTGTCGACAAGTGCGCCCGTGCGTCCCTGAGATTCGTCGAAGGGTGTGCGGCAGATAGCGTACCTGATTTGTTCATACGAGACCGGCATCGGCAGGGCGGGAGCGGAGCAATAGTACAGCCAGGCCCCGTCGGGCGAGAACGACGGGAATGTTTCATATGCCTCCTTCGTCAGTATGGAAGCGGCGGAGAGGATTGCTTGCTTTTCCACGTCGTAAACAACCACGTCGGACTCCAGATCGAATACTTCCATCTTCCTCTCCTTCACGGCATGGAAGAATTGCTTTACGTCGTTGACCGAAGCGGCGATATAACGCCCCGACGGATGCCAATACGGGTAGGTCATATTGCTGACAGTCCGCTCCGTGAGCGTGTTGAGCTTTTCTATATTGCCGGCGGAGACTATATAGGTGCCGCCATACGCCGCCCGCGTATGGAACATCATCTGCTGCGGATCGCCGTTGCAAAAACTGTGGCAATTGACGCAATTGTAGTCCATCATGTCATTTTTGATGATTACTCTCTCCTCAAAAGTTTCCAGGTTACGCTGGTATATGCCGACTATATGCCATTTCTCATACCCCGGCTCAATCAGGCGGTAGACCAGCCGGCTGTCTATCGGGTCGGAGCTGATGTTTATATGGAACGGCTTCCAGGCAATTGTAAGGCCGTCGGCTTGCCGAGTTACTACGCGCACGCTGAGGGAACGTCCGGCGTTTCCTTTCAATAGCTTTCTCCAGTCGCCGGGTTTGATGGATACGTGTTTTCCGGCGCGCAGGCGGAGGGTCTGCCCGTCGTCGCCTGCGATGTCTACCGAAGCCGTCTTCACGTCGCCCTCGATGCGGAAATTCAGCGGAGCTATGTTCGGCGGGACGGTTACGCCGTCGTAATCGGGGAATATACGCGGGCGCTCATCGCTCGTCAGGGATGCGCCGGTTTGTTCGCCGCACCCTGTTGGGAGGAGGATGGAGAAAACGGAGAGAGCGACTATTGTCAATAAGGTGTATCGTTTCATCATTATACAGGCCTTTCGGGCGGTTTTATGAATTGTGCGTAGTAATAATATGTGTCGCCATACTGCCTTGCGAGTAATGCCGGCAGGGCGCTTCCCGTGCTTTGAACATATCCGCGGAAGCGACTATAAACAGCGGGGTCAATGGAGTACGAGCGGAGAGCTTCGGGATTGTTCTCCACCGCCGTGTAGAAAAGGCAGATGGCTTCCTGATATAATACCGGCAGCCTTTCGCCCTTTAGCGGCTCCATATAATGCATGAAGGCGCCAAGATCTTTGTAAAGGAGGAGGTATCCCATGCCATACGCAAAGGCAGCCTTATTGTCGGGATGATCGTCAAGCAGGGAGGCTATCGTTCTCGGCAGCGTCTTAGTAAGGTCATGCGGGTTGTCGGTGACGGGATTCAGGCGGCGGCGTTCTGCTACCCATCCTTCCTCGCGGGATGCTTCGGGGGTAAGCAAACGGCGGAACTCTTCCATGCCGGATTTATGGAAGGCCGTCTTCTCAAGTATCCCTATGTATTTAGCCGCAGCCTTGTACTCTTCGTTCACGATGTACGTCTCAATCAACCGCCGCATCAGGCGCGTCTGTACGTTGCGCTCCGAGCTGAGCACGCCTACGAAGGCAAACCGTTGCGCAGCGTTCGTATGATTCAACAGCCAGGCGACTTCGGCAGCTTCAATCAGTCCGAGGCGGGTCTTAGGATCATGCGGTATAAATCCCTCCTCCCCTATCTGGCGAAGGCGCATCAGGTTATCATTGAAAGCTCCCGTATAGGCATACGCCAGGTTTGCGTATACCAGCGCATCTTTGTCCCTTACCGGATGCGTGGATGCGTGGGCGGCGATAGCTTCCCACCGTCCCTCGCGGGCCAAGCTGTCGTACATGTACGCCTGCTCAAGCGGATGCCCTCCGTAGATAATTGCAAGAAGCGCGGCGACCG
>JAIRZN010000028.1 GCA_031267205.1 Tannerellaceae bacterium
TATTTCTTATTATGATTCTAACTTTTATTTTGATACATAACACCTAAAACTATTCATATCCGACTTGCAGCGAAGTCATTGTACTGCAAAAGTAATCAAACATTCCATAAATCAAACTATCCCTGTCCGAAAGCGCGCCCTGTTCGCGCATCTTCCATCTCCCTGCCGGAGACGTCCGAAGCCTTCACATTTATGGGAAAACGCCGGCTTGTGCCGTCGGGGCTTTTCCCAAGATTGGGAAAACGCCAAATGGGGCAATTTATGGTCTTCCCAAGTTTGGGAAAACGCCAAATCGAGCCGTTTGGAGCTTTCCCAAAGTTGGGAAAAGGCCAAATTATGCTGTCCGGAGCTTTCCCAAAGTTGGGAAAGTACCAAATCGGCAATTTGAAGGTTTCCCATACATGTTTTTTAACCGATGACGCCTCTTTGGTTAAATCCCAAACATGTTCTTTAACCGCTGTTGACAATTTGAAGGTTTCCCATACATGTTTTTTAACCGATGACGCCTCTTTGGTTAAATCCCAAACATGTTCTTTAACCGCTGTTGACAATTTGGAGGTTTCCCATACATGTTTTTTAACCAATGACACCAATTTGGTACTTTCCCAACTTTGGGACTGAATGGAAGCGGCCTCAGCGGGGCTTTCGCATAAATGGGCCTTAGTCTGAATAATTAAAATCGGGCGGGAAATTATCCGGATCATCCCGTAAATCACGAATTTTAATGTAATTTTGGAGCCGTTACGTCTTACCTGCGGATAATTCGGGAACACAATCATATTAACCTAATTAATTCTTTAAATTATGCAACGAAGAAATTTCATGAAAACAGCGGGATTACTCGCAATCACGCCCGCATTTAAGGGAACAGCGGCCACTACCCTTACAAAAGCCACCGAAAAAGAGATTTTTGAATGGCGCATCTACACTTTGGAGGAAGAAAATCCCGCCCTGGACATCTTCTATCAACAAACGTTTATCCCCGCCTGCAACCGCTTGCAAGTTACCGTAGGAGCGTTCGCGCCGTATAAGAAAACCGAGAAGATACAAAGGTTTTACCTCCTCGTCTACCCCAATCTCGCCGTCTACCACAACGCAAAGACGTCGATATGGAAAGACGAAACCTTCCGAAAAGCAGCCCAGCCCTTCTATGACGCAAGCGCCGCGAAGCCGGTCTACTCCGTGTTTGAATCCTTCCTCTGCGAAGCCTTCGACCGCGTCCCCCGTTTAATCAAACCCGACAGTAGCCGCACCCTGTTCGAGTTCCGCAACTACAAAAGCCCTAACGAAGAAGCCAACCAACGAAAAGTAAAGATGTTCAATGTCGACGAGATAGCCATCTTCGACGCCGTCGGCATCAACTCCGTATGCTACGGCGAAGTCTTGTCAGGCCCACGTATGCCGTCGCTGATCTACCTCACATGGTACAAAGACGAGCCTACGCGCGACGAAGCCTGGAATAAATTCAGTTCTCATCCCGACTGGAATCGTATCCGCACCCTGCCCGAATACGCCCACACGGCTACCGACAACGTCAGCCACCTCCTCGCCCCCCTGCCGTATTCGCAAATATAATCGAGCCGCCGGGCTGAATAAAGGCCGTACATTAGAAGCCGCTAACCCCTGTTTTATTCAGCCCGCGCATTTGAAAAAGAAAAAAAGTATATATTTGCACCCTGTGGAAGACAAAATAACATATCATAATCAATAATACAAAAGATTCAAATGCAAAACAAAGGATTTGTGAAGGTCTTTTCGGTACTGCTCACACTTGTGTGCTTGTTCTACCTGTCGTTCTCGTTCGTTACGGCACATTACAACGCGAAAGCTGCTGAGTATGCTGGGGGAGATCCCGAAAAAGAGAGCGCTTACTTAGACTCTCTGTCTGCTAAAAAGGTGTGGCCCGGCCTGTCGTTTTGGCCCGGCTATTCGTTGAAAGAGTGTCGCGAGATGGAAGTAACCTTAGGTCTTGACCTCAAGGGAGGGATGAATGTCATCCTTGAGCTTAACGTAGCCGACGTGATTCGCTCGCTCTCCAACAACAACCGGGACGAAAACTTTAACAAGGCGCTGGAGTCCGCCTACGCGCGACAAGCCTCCAGTCAGAGCGACTTTATCGACCTGTTTTCCGAAGAATATAAAAAGCTCGACCCCGGCGCACGCCTGTCCGCCGTGTTCAGCACCTTTGAATTAAGGGAAAAGATAACGCCGCAAAGTTCGGACGCTCAAGTAATAGCCGTCCTTAAAGACCAACTGAAGAGCGCTATCGACAATTCCTTTAATGTCTTGCGTACACGCATCGACCGCTTCGGTGTAGTCTCCCCAAATATCCAGCGATTAGAAACAGCCGGGCGCATCTTAGTGGAGCTTCCGGGAGTAAAAGAACCCGAACGCGTGCGTAAACTGCTTCAGGGAAGCGCCAACCTGGAATTTTGGGAAACGTTCGACCTGGCGGAAATATATCAATCCATAGTAGCCGCCGACAACCTGCTGGCGACGCTTGCAAGCGAAAAGATGCCGGAGAGCGCCGCTACGGAAGAAGCCCCCCTCGCGGCAATCGCTACCGACGCGCAGGAAGCGGAAGAAACCGCTTCGCCCCTGAACGAAGCCGACTCGCTCTTAGCCCAGCTCGCCCCGGACGCGAACGAAGCCCAGCAAGCCCAGTCGATGGAAGAATTTGCTAAGCAGCACCCGTTGCTCGCCCTCTTGAGCGTCAACAACTACAACGGACAGATAGTACCCGGCCCCGTAGTAGGTTACGCCCAGGCATCCGACAGGGAAAAAATAGACGAACTTCTCAACACAAAGCAAGTGAAAGACCTGTTGCCGCGTTACCTCACCTTCAAGTGGGCCGTGAAAGCTTTCAGCGAAGAATCGCAGGTATTTGAATTGTACGCCATCAAATCAAACCGCGACGGTACGCCGGCGCTCGGAGGCGATGTGGTGACAGACGCAAGTTCCGACTTCGCCCAGCAACAAATAGGAGGACGCCAGGGAGCGCAGGAAGTATCCATGACCATGAACGCCGAAGGAGCAAAAGCTTGGGCGCGCCTGACAAAAGACAACATAGGAAAATATGTCGCCATCATATTAGACGACCTTGTATATTCCGCCCCCCGCGTTAATGACGAAATCACCGGAGGACGCTCGCAGATCACAGGTAATTTCACTCCCGAAGAAGCGAAAGACTTGGCCAATGTTTTAAGATCCGGTAAGATGGCCGCATCAATAACCATTGCACAAGAAGACGTAGTAGGCCCTTCGCTTGGGCAGGAAGCTATCAATTCAGGCGCCATATCCTTTGTCATCGCCCTGATTGTGCTGATGGCGTACATGTGTCTTTATTACGGACTTATTCCGGGAATGATTGCCAACAGCGCGCTGCTCGTAAACATATTCTTTACAATGGGCGTGCTCGCATCCTTCCAGGCAGTGCTCACCTTGCCAGGTATAGCCGGTATGGTGTTGACGCTTGCGATGGCCATCGACGCTAACGTTCTTATATATGAGCGCACGAAGGAAGAGCTTCGAGCCGGAAAGGGGCTTGCGAAGGCCATATCCGACGGGTACAGCAATGCATTCTCGGCTATATTCGACGCGAATTTAACCTCTATCATTACCGGCGTCGTGCTGTTCTACTTCGGCACAGGGCCTATACGCGGATTCGCCACCACGATGATTATCGGGCTGTTCGCCTCCTTCCTTACGGCAGTCTTCCTGACCCGTGTCGTATACGAAGCCTTACTGGCAAAAGACAAGATTAAGAACCTGACGTTTACAACTTCCATAACGAAAAACTTCTTACTGGAACCGAACTTCAATTTCTTGGGCATACGTAGAACAGGCTACCTGATACCGGCGGGAATTATCCTGTTGGGAGCCATTTCCTTGTCGACGATAGGTCTGAATAACGGTATTGACTTTACCGGCGGGCGCAACTATGTTGTCCGTTTCGACCGGAACGTAAATACCGAAGAAGTCCGCGAACTATTGAACGATCAATTGGACGGAGCCGTGAGCGTTATAACAATAGGCCGTCCCGACCAGGTGCGTATTTCCACCAACTATAAAATAGAAGACATCGACCCCAACGTAGACAGCGAGATTACTTCCAAGCTATACGAAGGTCTGAAACCTCTGCTTCAGGAAGGAACAAGTCCGGAACAATTCACCGCCCAGAACATACAAAGTTCGCAGAAGGTAGGCCCCAGCATGGCTGACGATATTAAGAACAGCGCTTATCTGGCCGTGTTCTTCGCCATGATCTGTATGGCGCTATACATACTGTTGCGCTTTAGGGACGTCGCCTTCTCGATAGGTACGTTCGTGTCCGTGCTTATGGTGACGTTGTGTATTATCGCTTTCTACTCGTTGCTGTGGAAGCTGATGCCTTTCTCAATGGAAGTCGACCAGACGTTTATAGCCGCCGTGCTGACGATTATCGGGTACTCAATCAATGACACGGTGGTAGTGTTCGACCGTATCCGCGAGACTATCGGCCTGTATCCTAAGCGCGACCGCTACCAGGTGATCAATGATGCGTTGAACTCTACGCTTTCGCGTACGTTCAGCACCTCGTTCTCTACCTTACTTGTGGTTGCATGCATCTTCCTTCTGGGAGGCAGCACCATTCGCAGCTTTACGTTTGCTATACTGATCGGGGTTGTTCTTGGGTCGTACTCCACCCTGTTCGTAGCTACCCCTATCGCCTACGAAATACAAAAGCGCAAGATAACCAAGAAGGCAGCCTTGGCAAATGCCAAATAAAACGCCTTCTCCTGTATAATTAGAAAGAGTTTGCTCCGGGATTCCGAGGCAAACTTTTTCAAATTAAAGAATGAACTTACTCTGTTTGCTGTAATCTAAAACCTTTTATGAAAAATGGAACGTTTATTACATTATGTCTGGAAGTATAAGCTCTATCCGCCGGAGACCTTAGTTACAACAAAAGGCGAGACTGTGTCGGTCATTGATTCAGGCATTCAAAATACCAATTCCGGCCCCGATTTTTTCAACGCCAAGCTCAAGATCGGTGATATAACGTGGGCAGGATGCGTGGAAATACACGACAAAGCATCAGACTGGCTGCGTCACAATCACGATAAGGACAAAGCCTATGACTCGGTCGTTCTTCATGTAGTTGGCGTCAACGACAGACAGATTTACAACACTAACGGAATCCTGATTCCACAGTCGGTACTTGAAGTACCCGAAGCAATAAGGCGTAATATCGATTGGCTTCTATACAGGGATACCGACATACCATGCCTGTCCGCCATAAAAGAAATTGAACCTATTCAACTCTCCATGTGGTTAAGCGCACTGCTCGGCGAGCGGCTGGAGCGAAAGACCAACGATATACTAAGCATGTTGAAGCAATATAATAATGATTGGAACGAGGTGTTTTACATTACCCTCACCCGAAGTTTCGGCTTTGGCGTCAACAACAATATCTTCGAGCGCCTGGCCAAAAGCCTGCCCCTTCGCTATATTCAAAAACAGCGGGGCAGTATATCGCAGATAGAATCCATGTTGTTCGGACAAGCCGGTATGCTCGACGAAAGCATCGAGGGATGCCACCATTACAATCTGCTTCAGCAGGAGTATAAGTTTTTCCGTCATAAGTTCGGACTGCAACCTCTCGAAAAGCATTTGTTTAAAACTATGCGTATGCGTCCGAACAACTCCCCGCATGTGAGGTTGGCTCAACTCGCCGCCCTATGGTTTCGCAACGACACACTTTTTTCCATCATAATTGAGGAGAAAAATATAGATGAACTCAGGAAGCTATTCAAAGCGCAACCCTATGACTTCTGGCTGACGCATTATAATTTCGGCCATCCATCCCCCTCGTCGGATAAACAAATAAGCGAAAACTCCCTCAACATACTTCTCATAAATGTCGTGATACCCATGCTATTTGCGTATGGATATAAAAATAACAACCCCAAATACAACGAACAGGCGATACGCTTCATAGAAGGTATCCCGGCAGAAGCAAACGCTATTGTCTCAACCTTCCGCAATGCCGGCATGAAGGTGCACCATGCGGGAGACAGTCAGGCGCTTATACAGTTGAAAAGAGAGTACTGCGAGAAAAAGAAATGCTTGTATTGCAGGATTGGTTTTAGACTATTGAAACGCTTGTATCCGTAAATTTTACCTACATTTGCTACATGGAAAAAATACGGACACTCACTCTCTTACTCCTTTGCGCGTTAATACACTCGTGCGCGAATATAGGATCGCCCAACGGAGGGCCATACGATGAGTCCCCCCCGCGGTTTGTAAGCAGTAAGCCAATCTCCAATCAAACGAACTACAAGGGAAAAACCGTCGAAATACTTTTCGACGAACTCATACAGGTGGACAAACCGAACGAGAACGTAATCGTAACGCCTCCGCAGATGCAACTCCCCGTCATACGCCCGGCCGGAAGGAAAGTCACGGTCGAACTGCGCGACAGCCTGCTGGAAAACACTACCTACACAATAGATTTCACAAATTCTATCGCCGACAACAACGAGAAGAATGTGCTGGAGAACTTCTCTTTCGCCTTCTCTACCGGCGACATCATTGACTCGCTGGAAGTATCGGGATACCTGCTTAACGCGGAAAACCTTGAACCGATGCCCGGTATTACCATCGGTCTGCACAGTAATCCGGAAGATAGCGCCTTCGTGAAGGAAACCTTCGTCCGCACTTCGCGCACGAACGACAGGGGATGGTTCAGGATACGCAATATAGCGCACGGCGCCTATCGCATCTATGCCCTCAACGACAAAAACCGCGATTACAAGTTCGACCAGCCGGGTGAAGACATCGCTTTCCTCGATTCCCTGATTGTACCGTCTTTCGAGTTCGCTTCACGGCAGGATACCTTGTGGAGGGACTCGCTTACGATTGATTCCATATATACCACCGGATATACGCGCTTCATGCCTGATGATATTGAAATGAGGCTCTTCCTCGAAGCGTTTCAGCGCCAATACATACTGCGACCCGAACGCGCGCAGGCAAACCGTTTCACTCTCCGTTTCAATGCGCCCTTGGATACAATCATTGCGCCCGTGCCGCTCAATTTCACCCCTCCCGACAATTGGTACATCCCACAGTGGACGGACGGGAAGAAGGCCGTCAACTATTGGCTTACAGATTCGACAATATGGAAACAGGACACGCTGCAAATGGCCATCACCTATCCGGCCAGCGATTCGCTGAACATACTGCGCCCACAGACGGATACCTTATCCATATTTATGCGAAACCAACCGAGGGAAACCGCAAGACGGAAGAATGACGACGGGCCGGAAGCTCCGGTCTTCCTCGGCATGAATGTCAAGGCGTCGGGAATCATGGACGTTTACGATACCGTCTCCATAACGTTCGACGAGCCGGCGCTTAATCCGCACAAAGACCTGTTCTATCTTGAGCAGAAAAACGATACGCTATGGACGCCCGTGGAGTTCGACTTTTTCCCCGACTCGGCAAACGCGCTCGGATTCTTTATCCACCGGAAATGGCTTTACGGCGAGGAATATCGCTTGGAAGTGGATTCGGCCTCAATCTCCAGTCCATACGGGAAATCAAACAACCGCATAAGCCAAACGTTCAAAATAAAAGATGAAGACCAGTACGGACATCTTTACATCAACATCGCGGGCCTGGACACGATCCCCGCTTACGTAGATTTGCTCAACGGCAGCGATATACCCGTGCGGAAAGCTGCAGTAACAGGCGGAGGCGTACTCTTTATGAATTTACCTCCGGGCAAGTACTACGCCCGGCTGATACTGGACGAGAACAATAATATGATGTGGGACACGGGGAACTACACGGAAAAACGACAGCCGGAAACCGTCTTCTATTACCCCAAGGAGATAGAAATAATGAAAAACTGGCAGCTTGAGATTCAAGACCCTCCGTGGAACATAAGGACGACGCCGTTCACAAGGCAGAAATTATTGGAAATAACAAAGAATAAACCCAAAGAGGCCGCAAAGCCGCAAAGAGATTACAGGAATGAAGGAAGGCAACAATCATCAGGCAATTCAGGAGGCATGGGTGGGATACGCTTTTAAGCGGAGCTTATGCATGTTGGCGATTCTACTCATCATCGTTCCGGCCGTCAAACCGGACGCGCAGTCGTGCGACTGGAACAGCGCATTCCACCACGGCGAAAGTATCACCTACGACCTCTATTTCAAGTGGGGAGTATTCATGCCCAGAGCCGGCCTGGCGCATTTTACGGTAAAAGATGCAACACACAACAACAAAAAGGCCTGGGAATATAAGTTGCAGTTTAATACGGCAGGAATGTTTGAGAAGGTGTTCAAAATGCGCGACACGCTAACCACCTATTTCGCTCCCGACAATAAACTTATCTTTAGCGATAAGCGCACCGAGGAAGGAGGCTATTACCTGGTAGACCGGATAACATTCGGGCCGGATGAAGACAAAAACGCCGTTCACTCGCTGCGTTATGGGCGGTCGGGCGTTAAAATCGACACGACGCTGATCGTCGGCGAATGCGCCTATGATATGTTGGCCGCAGCAATGTACCTGCGTTCGATTGACTGGGGAAAACTGAAAACGAAGGCCGAATACCCATTCCGCGTCGTCGTCGGGCGGGATATTGTCAACGCAAGCTATCGTTATACAGGCCAAGCAATCGTTTCCCCCAATGAAAAAACAAAATACCGCACCCATCATTTCTACATCGACGTATACGACCCGGCGTTTGAGCAAAGCAAAGAAGCGGCCGAAGTATGGGTAGGCGACGATGCGAACCATATTCCCATACGGGTCCGCGCCAAGCTAAAGATAGGAGCGGTGGAAGTATACCTCAAAGACGCCGACAACCTGAAGCACGCCCTTTCCTGCCGTGTCGTATTAACGAACCAATCCCAAAGGAAAAACTTCTGATCTTTAGCCGGCGCACTCGCAAATACCTATTTTATATAAGTCCGTCTTACGCCCGGCGCAAAATAACGCGCATCATCGGCGCATGCATCACAGTGTCATTATTCGCCCGGCCGGACAAGTTTCTCCCGCAAGTTTTTCCATTTTTGAGTTGAAAGCGGCCTCAACTTACGTCCGTGTCCTCATGTCCCCCTC
>JAIRZN010000041.1 GCA_031267205.1 Tannerellaceae bacterium
GTAAAATTATTTTTGTCTTAAGCAACTATTTATTTCTTACCGCATTAACTGTTTGCCTATAATCATGCTTTCGACCAAAATTCACCGACATCCCTTGTCTATGAAAAACGAACGTTTAAATTAGACAGTTTGTTTTTTTAGACACTTCTAATATCCTTGATTACAAGCGTTTTGTGGGGTACGTGTATTTCTTTATCATGGTAGATTGACGGAATTGGAGAGGGGGCGATGGATTGCCTCTTTCTTTTTTATATACAGGCCTTTAGGGTTAGATGCGTGATGGGTGGGAAGCGGGGAACGGGAAATGGGGTGTTAACAGTTGATTTTTGTCTAATTTAATCCCCCTCGGCTGCGGGATTTTTGTGGCTCTATAAAGGCAATGATCTACTTGCGCTAAACTCAAATTTGATTACTCACACCAAACGTTACAGAGCCTTTTGTTTTGTAGTAATTATAATCCTAATCCGAGTTATTGCAGCCAATAACTCATTATTAATCAGTCGGCCCATTCCATATAGTGCTCTAAAGTAAGGCGGCTAAAGTCCGGAATCACCCGGTACACTTTGTCTTTCAACGTCTCTGCCGGATTTGTGGTGCTAAGGCCAATCACCCTCATACCTGCCGATAAAGCAGACTGTATACCGTTGAATGAATCTTCAAATACGAGACAATTTGCCGGCGGCAATTTTAAATCCGACGCAGCTAACAAATAACACATCGGATCCGGCTTTCCATGCGTGATGCGGTCTGACGTAACAATTGTATCGAAAAGACCCTCCAAGTGATGTAATGCCGTTGCCCGCTCTATCTTTACAGAGTCTGAACTTGTCACTAATCCCATCATTACTCCGTTTGTTTTCAGTAAACGTAGAAACTCGATAGAGCCAGGCATGGCAGGAAGCGGCATGTTTGCTTCATACTCCACGGATTCGTTTACCAACTTATTCACTTCTTCTATGGGGAGGTCTGCGAAATATTTTTTAATAATATCAGGAAGTGTTGTTCCCTTGATTACATTAGCAAAGTTGTCTATACCTATATTATAACGCACGCTTGCTTCATCCCAGAAAATATCATAGATAGGCTCCGTATCCACTATCACGCCATCAAAATCAAATAGAGCCGCTTTTATCTGTTTCATATTAAACTTATTTCGCGGCAAAGATACGATCTACTTCATAACATAACAAATCCGCAAAGCGTCTCGTCGACACTTTGCGGATTAAACCGATATGAAAGTATGCAGATGCCTATGAAAGCGCCGCTATTGCGGAGCCTATCAGGTTGGCATTTTCCATTTTGTCGATGTCTATTACCACATCCTTGTGTCCGAAGCTGTCCAAAAGGCTGCGTAGGGTCTGTGATACTATATCCTTATAGTTGATCCCTTTGCGGTCTTCGCTCCAGAAGAGGCTGCCTTCGGCTATCAGGCGTATACGTTTGACGGACGGGTTATGAGCCACCAGCTCCAGCGTCAGGCCGCAAAGGGAGGCAGCGACAAGTTTTGCCGAACGTTCGTATATCCACCTGGCTACCTGTACATGTTTTTCTTTATGTATATCGGGATAGCCCATGATGGTAGTCAGTTTCTGCGCATCGAATTTCTTTTCAAATTCATCGAACGGGAAAGCGGCTTTGAGAATCTCGCCGAGGTACATGCCGGAAACGGCTTTCTCGAAGCGTTGCGCGCCTTTGTTGTCGGAAAGTGCGTCGACAATGCCGTCAACATTCGTCAGGTGAGGCGGACGGAAGTTGCCGGATTCGAGGTTGATGGGTAGTAAGCCTTCCGCCTTGATGTTTTTATCAAGCTTGGATACTTTGTCGGATTTAATGAAGGTGGCCATATTAGTGCCCGTGCCTACGATAAGTCCGATGTAGCCGTCGTAATCACTTCTGGTGAGACCGGCGAAGAGGCTTGCGACGGTGTCGTTGATTACTTTCACTCCGGTAAATTTGGGAGTGATGCCGTTACGGTTCAGATAGTCGACAAGCGGTTTACCGAGGGCTTTTCCCACCATGCTCGGAATATCTACGCCCTTCGTCCAGCGCAGTAACTTGGCGTCTCCGTCAATGAGCGATTCGGCCGGATAGGAGAAGCAGTAACCGATGGAAGATTCTTTGTCCCGCTTGATAGCCTTGATCAGGTCGGCCTGTTCTTCAAACAGTTGTTCTTCGGTAAAGCCGGGTGTTTTCATGACGGACAGGTCTTTTTTAAAGCCGTTTTCCGGGCGGATGTTAGCCTTCCCGTCTACAAAGTCAACGGATGCAACCCTGTAATTGGTTCCTCCCAAATCCAGTACGACGGAATGCCCTTCAACATTGGTCGCCTTCGGATTGATAAAGGTAGGGATGCACTGTACTTCCTGGTTTTCTTTATCGAGTCCTTCTTTAACTCTGTTCTGAAGAGCTTGCGAAATCTCTTTCAATTGCTCGATGCCAAGTTCAAAAATGTTTTTCTTCATACTTGTGAGTGTTACAAAATGATGATATTAGAATTAATTAATGGGCATAAAAGTAGTGAAAAATTGATTATCACAAAAAAAGCCTGCTTCTTTTCATCAATTCGGCGTAGGTTTCCCGCCGATCTCAGGTTTCGCTTGCGTTTTGTCGAACTCAAGTATTTTCTTTTCCAGTTCGCCCGATTGCTTGTGGCGCATGAGCATGTTCCGGATTTCATCAGGGGAGTAGGTATTGCGGTTTTGTTCCGTGACGGGTGAGTGCAACGGCTTTTCGGCAGCCGCGCGCGTACCTATGCTATCGTCGTCCGGAGAGCGCGTGCTTGAGCTTGCCATCGGCATTCCGTTTTGTATGTAATACGGATAGCCGTTGGCATCGGCGATGAAGAAGAAATTGTTCTGCTCGTTAGCTTCCGGCACTGTGTTGAAGGGGTCTGCCATCACTACCATATAGTAATATCCCGTGATCGGCGGCAGGTAGTAGGTCATGTACAGGTATTCGTAGGGCTGGTCGAAGACTGCCGCCGAAACGTTTTTACCCGACGGTATATCCTTGTTGACGGCATAAGCCACATAGTTTTGCGGAACCGGCATGATCTGGCCGCGGGCTACTTCGTCGGTGAAGTAAAGGTGCGTAAGTACGCCGAAATCGTTAGCGTCATAAGCATTATAATATATGTATACCACACTCCAGCGGTTTGAAGAGATTATAGGGGACGTACCGGTGTTGTAGATATTGAAGTAGACCTGCCGGTTATAGCCCTGCTGCATCGTATAGGGGAGGTCGTAGGCATGGTAGGAGGCCAGATCGGCGCCTGAGGTGAGGTTGCCCGGGTCGATTTCGTTGTTGTCGTTAGGATTGACGTTATTATCCGGCGTGGCTACGAATGCACAAAAAACAAATTCGTTGCTTATGAAGAAGTCATAGTCTATCCATATCATACCTTTACCGTCGCCCCAGTATTCCGTACCCCATGAGTTGTAGACGAGGAAAGCGCCTTTGGCTCCGACGCTGTCGTCGTAACCTGCCAGGATGATGGCGTGGTTGGCATGTTGCGAATCGGGTTGCAAATAGGTTTCGCTGCTCAGTACGCCGCTTCCCTGCCAAGACATGAAGTTGTCGCCCAGTCGTGCGCCGAAGGAAATCAACTGCCCTTGCGCGAGATGCGACTTAAGGTTGCCCACCGTCATGTCGGCTTCGGAAATCATGCGATAGTTGAGGATTTTATACTTCGATGCGTCGCTTGTCCATGATTGAGACGGCGATGCTTCGCACTGGATGCTTGAGTAGGGCGCGACTTGCAGCGTTGTGATGCCGCGGCGGACGAGTACGTCGAAGGCGGGTTCAAAGAACGAGCCGTCGCAGTTGTCGCCCTTTTCGTCCATAGCCATCCACAGGTCGGCGGGACTGAACTGGTTGCTTTTGTCGGCTAATTGTTGCTTGCTGAGATTCTTGCTCACGGCGTTGAGGTACGAACGCATACCGTATCCTACCGACCATGTGATGCAGGTACCGTATTCGCCCTGGTCGCCGACCGGTGGCAGCTTGTCGGTGAGGTCGACCTTTGACGGTAGATTCGCCGTGTTGCCTGAACTGCTGAACCCGAAGGATATTTGCTTCGGATATTTGCTGTAATCTTCGGACTCCCTGTTCCATCCGAAGGAACGTTGAGCGCTTGGCTCATCCGCGGACGGGCCTGAGGGATTATCGGAAGGGTCATCGACGTCGACAGGGTCGGCGTCTTTAGTGCAACCGGCAAACATTGTCGCCGTTGCGAGCAACAATGTTGCTGCGAAAAGTGATTTTAATTTTTTTGCGTACATAATAATATATCATTAGAAATTTGTATTTACGAAAAGCGCAGACATAGTTCGGTTCAGTTCAGTCTGCATCATTAACGGGCCCACCGGCTGCATTCAGTTGTGAGTAGCCGAAGTCGTACCGCGACATAAATTCTGCGTACTTGAATATCGTTTCCGAGGCCTTTGCGTATGAGAAGTCGGCATAACCGTGAAACTTCGCGTTGCCGAAGAACATCAATCCACCTGAAGCGACCTTCTGGAACATCGCCGTCGAGTCGAAGACTGCGTGCAGGAAATTGGCGTCGCCGGCGAAGACTGCATTGGAGAACAAGGCGTCGCCCTCAAACTGCGTCTCGTTGAAGTACGCCTTTTTATGCCTGAAGTATGCGCCCTGCCACTTCGCCTTGCCGCGGAAGACGGAGCCGGTGAAAAAGACGTTGCCGCCGACGACTGCCTCGGTGAAGTCTACATCCCTGCGGAAATCACATTCCGTAAAGCTAAGGTTATGCCCGAAGTCCACGCACACGCCGGTAGCAGGGTCGAAGGCCTTTACCGTACCCATGAAAGTGCAGCCGTCGAACGTTATAGAACTCCCGACAAACGCCTGCGTCAAGTTGGGCGCGATACGGTTGCGGTTATCGAGGACGGTAAAGTCAAGGTCGCCCCAGACTACGCAACTGTCTACATAAACATGCCGACCCTCGTTCAACTGCGCAATAATACTGCCCGCCTCGATGTCGCGCCGTTCGGACGTCTGAGCGCGACAGCCTGTGGTCGTGCATGTCAAGGCTGCAATGGCCAGCATTCTTACCGGTAAAATATTCATACAACCGTCGATTTATTGTCGTTATAATACAGTTTGTATCCGGCGCGTTGCGTGAACTTATACTGCACCAATCCTGCCATGATGTATGCCACCGTTACAATCAAGGCGTACCGTCCGCTTAATGTTGATACGGCCAGGACGAACGGCAACTGAAGTAACAGCGTAGCGGCAATCCTCGGACGGACGCCGTAGATACGCCTCATTCCCGGTATAGACATTAAATTGCCTGACGTGAAAAGGGTCTTCCACAGGCAGCGTTCGGGAGGGCAATCAATGCCTCCGGCCCTTAAGACGCCCGCCGCCAATTTGGTGCAGTACATCGCCTCGACGCTATCGGCGTCGAGGGCGTAATCGTAGGGCTTGCCCAACTGCTTCGCGGCGTATTGCAGGGCCTGGCGCCTTGCTCGTTCCGAAGGATACGGGGGGCGGAGCACGCAGCAGCTTTTGTAGCCTGAGAAGAACTGCCTCGCTTCGGTGCGCACTACGCCCTTCCCCGAAGGGTGAAAGGTAGTAGCTTCTATCACCTGCCCGTCACCCTCGTATACCGCAGCATGATAGTAGTCGGAGCGGCACAGTATCTTCACCAGCAACTGCCATAGCGGGAACAGCTTGTCGGCAACCAGCAACACATCACCCGGCTCAAGCCCTTGAGTGACGGCGCACAGCTCGCCGGGAGCCATTCGCCGTCCTGCATGGAACAACGGGATGTCGAGGATTAATACCGTAAGTCGCATCTTACTTTTTCTTATACTTAATTATAAGCTGGGCCTTCGTTATCTCAATGCCTTCCGCCTCCATACCTTTGTAGTCATTGCTTCTCAACACTGCATCGCCCATTGCCCATGCCGCGAGGGCGCAAAGCAGGGTATTGTAGCCATTATGTGTGATTTCGCCGTTGACGGGGGCATTTACGAAGGTAAATTCATCGCTGTTCCTGGCAATTTTGATACTGCCGTCGCTCTCAACAGACCACGTTCCCTCTAAAAAGACCGCGCCCAGGTCATAAAGCGTCATCTTCCCGCCGGCGTCGAACTGCATTTCTGTCACACCCGTCATATCATATGTGGCCAGGTTCTGGTTTATAGCCTCAGAAAGGGCCGGGCCTAACTGGCCTCCTCCGGTATACTCGACAGTGCCGGTGAGGCTGACGCTTGTCCACTTTCCCACTATGTCGGCGTTGTTCGTGCCTCCGCCTCCACCGTTTACATCTCCTCCGATATCGAACGGGCTGACGCCTCCGCCCCCGCCTGTGCTGCACGAGGCAAGCACGCTGATTGCAAATATCGCCGACATGGCGTAGTTTAAAAACTTCTTCATTGTACTGCTGATTTTTATCATTCTACTTCACTACATTAAACTTTATGGCCAAACCAACTTTTATGCCCGACGCTTTCCAGCCGCCGGCTTCGTCCACGTCCGTAAGGCCGAGATCGTAAAGGAAGTAAGGGGATAGAAACATACCCTTGAGGTCGAAGTCATACGACATGCCTATCTGCGCGTTTATCCTGCTCTTGAGGTTGAGAAGGTCGGATACGGGAGTTAGCTGTTCCCTTTGCCCGTTCACAATGCGGTAATCCTCAAACGAGCCGCCGATTTTGAACCCGACGCCGGGGCCTCCGAAAAATCCAAGCCCCGTGTTGGGCACCGTGAATTTTATCGAAGGATTAACCATAAGATACGACAGGCTGACATTACGCCCCGTCTTTGTTCCTTGCACACTGTTACTGCCGCTTGCGCTCATCATGTCGTACAAGGTAATCGAGGTAAGCAGGCCCACGACCTGATTAAACTTCATATCCGCCTGCCCGCCGAGCGACACGCCTGCGCCGCTGTACGACATATTGGAGTTACGGATGCTGGGGCCGTTGTAGAAATTGTAGTTAATACCAACGGCGGGACCGATAGACATCTCAAACTGTGCAAAACTCACGCAGGAAAATCCCGCAACAAATAAAACCGTAAGAAATAATACTCTTTTCATCTTTACTACTATTAATTAAACGTTTGTTATATTGATGGGGCAAATGTATATACGGATTTTTTCATACTTGTCAAAGAAAACGGTCGCATCCACCAACTACCGTCAGCTATCCACAAAGCAGTCGCCACAGCCACAAAATAAAAAGGAACCAAAAAAACCCTGCGGTGACGGTGTGACTTTTTTGCATATCTTGCGACTAACGGAGAAAAGGCAATCTGAGCATGAACTTACAGAACAGGGCAACGCGGGAAAGGGATTTCATTCGTATGATTAAGGAAAACGAACTCATTATATATAAGGTTTGTTCGTTGTACGTATCCGAAGAGTTTAGTGTCGAGGATTTATATCAGGAAACCGTGCTCAACCTCTGGCGCGCGTTCCCCGGATTCAGGCACGAGTGTAGCCGCTCGACGTATATCTACCGCGTGGCGCTCAACACTTGTATTTCAGGGCTGCGTAGGGCCGGAAGTCGCGGAAAGCACGTATCGCTAAACTTATTGGACGAACTGGCGTTTGTGGGCGAGAGCGCCGGCGAGGATGTACGCGAGCTATACTCGCTTATCCGCCGGCTCGACAAGTTCGAACGCTCGCTCATCTTGCTCTGGCTGGAGGAGAAGCCGTACAGGGAGATTGCCGAAATAACAGGATTGTCGTTGAGTAATGTGGCCACAAAACTGAAACGAATAAAGGATAAATTAATCAAATTGTCGAACCAATAAAAAGTTGAACATGGAATCGGAAGAATTAAGAAAGACCTGGGCGTCGATAGACCAACGCCTCGGCAAGCAGGAACTACTGAATGAAAATATCATCCGCCGTATGATCGGCGACAGGGCAGGACGCTCGCTCGGACGGCTGCTCGGCTACGAAGTACTGGGCTTTGCGCTCTACCTGTGCGTCATTTCGGCGATCATCTTCGTGTATTATTTCGAGTCGTTCCGCGCGATGACTCAATTGGCCGGAGACATAGGCATGCCTGTATTGCTTGCCATATGTATCGCCTCACTCGCGTGGAGCGCGATCAAGATTGTGGGACTGATGAAGGTGGATTTTGCCCGGAGCGTGAAGGATAACAGCGTCGTTGTAAATAGGTACAACATACAGATCGCCAGGGAGAAGGTCGCCAGCATCGTCGGGAATCCGTTAGTATGCCTCGTTGTGATATGGATGTTTGCGACGATGCGCGTAGACGCCTTCCGGTGGATAATTCTCGCCTGCGCACTCGCATTCGGCGTATTCCTGTCGTATTATACCTACAAGAGACTGTACGACCGCAACATCGCATCCATACGCCGCTGTCTCGAAGAATTGAAGGAGCTGGAAGAGTAGCTTCCGCACTTATTACGTATATTTGCGGCCAAACGTAATTATCATTTACTTATGGAACATCCGCTGAATATATACAATACGCTTACGAGAAGGAAGGAAATCTTCGTCCCGCTACACGCGCCGCACGTCGGAATGTACGTATGCGGGCCGACCGTCTACGGCGACGCTCATCTTGGCCACGCACGCCCGGCTATTACCTTCGACATGCTCTTTCGATACCTCAAACAGCTCGGTTACAAGGTACGCTACGTGCGTAACATCACCGACGTCGGACACCTGGAGCACGACGCCGACGATGGGGAGGACAAGGTGGCTAAGAAGGCTCGCCTCGAACAGCTTGAACCAATGGAAGTGGTGCAGTACTACCTCAACCGCTACCACAAGGCAATGGACGCGCTGAACGTCCTCCCCCCCGGCATAGAACCGCACGCATCAGGGCATATCATAGAACAAATAGAGCTCGTCGGCAAGATAATCGCCGGAGGATACGCATACGAAAGCGAAGGCTCGGTTTACTTCGATGTCGAAAAGTATAACGGCGACCACAGGTACGGCATACTGTCCGGGAGAAACATTGAAGACATGCTCAATACGTCGCGCGAACTGGAGGGACAGGAAGAAAAACGTAACCCGGCGGACTTCGCCCTGTGGAAAAAGGCCCGCCCCGAACATATCATGCGCTGGCCCTCGCCATGGAGCGACGGATTCCCCGGCTGGCACTGCGAATGTACGGCTATGGGGAAGAAATACCTTGGGAACCATTTCGACATACACGGCGGCGGGATGGACCTTATCTTCCCGCATCACGAGTGCGAGATAGCCCAGGCCGTAGCCTCGCAGGGCGACGATATGGTGCGTTACTGGATGCATAACAATATGATCACCATCGACGGGCAGAAAATGGGGAAGTCGCTGGGTAATTTTATCACGCTCGACGAGTTCTTCTCCGGCTCACATCCGCAACTGGCCCAGCCCTATTCGCCGATGACCATCCGCTTCTTTATCCTCCAGGCACATTACCGCAGCACGGTGGACTTCAGCAACGAGGCCTTGCAAGCTTCCGCTAAAGGGCTGGCGCGCCTGATGGAAGCCTGCGGACATATAGCGGCTCTGCCCTTCGCCGCCGAATCGTCGACCAACATGGTAAAGGGCCTGCGCGCCGGATGCTTCGAGGCGATGAACGACGACCTCAACTCGCCCGTACTTATATCCAACCTTTTTGAAGCCGCGCGCTTAGTCAACTCCGTAAGGGACGGCAAGGCCACGCTCTCAGCCGCCGACATCAAGGAGCTGCAGGACGTCTTCACACTCTTCCTCTTCGACATACTCGGCATAAGCGACGAGACCGCAACGGGAAACAGCCACGACGAAGCCTTCGGCAAAGCCATCGACCTGCTCCTCTCCATCCGGCAACAGGCCAAAGCCGCCAAAGACTGGGCCACGTCGGACAAGATACGCAACGAGCTTACCGCATTGGGTTTTGAGATAAAAGACACCAAGGAAGGCACGGAATGGCGGATAGATTAACCCACACACCACGCGGCAAGATGACAATTCGGGAGTTTTTCAAAGGAGACAAGTTCGCCCTCGCGGCAGGAGTAGAACTACTTGAAGTAGGCGACGGATACGCACGGGCGCGTATGGAAATCCTGCCCATGCACCTCAACGGCGGCGGAGTATGCCAGGGGGGAGCGATCTTTACGCTGGCCGACCTCGCCTTCGCTGCCGCTGTCAACAGCCACGCACGGCTGACCTTCTCGATTACCTCGTCCATCAACTTCTTCCGCTCCGAAAGCCGCGGCTACCTCTATGCCGAAGCCCGCGAAGCGTTCAATCACAAGCGCCTTTCGAATTGCGAGGTTAATATCACGAACGAAGCCGGCGAAACGGTCGCCACCTTCTGTGGAACCGGCTACCGCAAGGATGCCACCCTGCCCTTCGAGCCGGCCGGGTAAACCGCTCAGCAACATTGCTGCATGGGAGCATAGAAAGCATCCTTGATATGCTCCGTTTCATATCTCCCTCCGTACTTTACAAGCGTAATAATATCAAAACGTACAGGCATGTCCAACTCGGAGCTGCGCACATAGGAGTCAGCGGCAGCAACCGTGCGCCTGATCTTGGCGCTATCGACGGCATCTTCGGGAGCGCGCAAGCAGTTTCCGGAGCGCGTCTTAACCTCCACGACGACTAACTCGTCGCCTTTCGAAGCAATGATATCTATCTCGTAACGCCGCCAGCGCCAATTGGAGTGAACGATCGTGTATCCTCGATCAATCAGATACTTGCGAGCGTTATCTTCGCCCTCCCTGCCTGTTATGTTTTGTCTTGCCATGAGATGTGTTTTTCAGGTTCACGCGCAAATGTAATAATAAAGTCGTAATATCACGCAGGAAATACGAAGATTAAGGGGTAATGGAAGGATATATCTTTTGTTTCCTGTCCCTCCCAAGCCGCTGTGCAAGAGTAACAAAGAGGGTGGCGCGGCCAAAAAGAGGGCGGAAGCTTTCCACAAAAAAAATTTCGCCCAATCACATTACGGGACGTTTCCCACAAAACAAAATTTAACCAATGACGCTGCGGGAAGCTTTCCACAACAAAAATTTTAACCAATGACGCCGCGGGAAGCTTTCCACAACAAGAATTTCGCCCAATCGCATTGCGAGACGTTCCCCACAAAACAAATTTTAACCATTGACGCTGCGGGAAGCTTTCCACAAAAAAAAAATTAACCAATGCGATAGTCGGGAAGCTTTCCACAACAAAAGTTTTAACCAATGACGCCGCGGGACGTTTTCCACAAAAAAAGTCTCCTCCGGCATACCTGTCTTGTAGCCTTCCGCGAAAAAAATATCAAAAAAAAAGGCAGAAAAGAGTACGGAAATAAAAAAACCTTACCTTTACGACCGATAAATTAATCTTTAAAAAATATATACTGTCATGAAAAGCGTAAAAATTTACACAAGACTTCTTCACTTTTTCCGCAACAGTGAACATTTCGACTTCTTTAAGTTCATAGTCAGCTTCATAGTCACACGGATAAGCGGCATCCCTGAAATCCTGCAGTCATGGAACGTGTTCAATGGTTTGTTTGAGAAAGAAGATGTTATTTTCAAGAAAAGTGCGGCGGCGATAGAAACGAAATATATCGCCGACCTCAACAGCGAACGGCATAGCCTGTTTACCCTGTTCCGCCGCAAGGTATCCCTGTCCGAAATCAGCTTGGACGCTACCGAGCGGGATGCGGCCGTGAAGCTTAACGAAGTGCTGACCAACTACAAGTCCATCGGCAAGGCCCCGATGGTGGAAGTCAGCGCCTTGATCATCAACATGCTTCAAGACCTTGATAAGCCGCGTTACGCGACGCCGGTGACAACGCTCGACCTGTCGGACGTCATCAGCAAGCTCGAAGCAGCGAACGACAAGTTCAGGAGCCTATACCAGGAACGCTTCCAGAACCTCGAAACTTCGGAAGAGCTGGGCACGATGAAGGACATACGCCTCCAGGTTGATAAAGCGTTCAAGACATTCACACAGGGCCTTGACGCCGTTTACGTCGTCGGCAAATTATCCGGCAAGGACGTCACGGCGGCCGAGGAAATAATCGAGTACATCAACGCCGCAATCGACCAGTACGGGCGCGTCCTGTCGCATCGCGGGTACTCCGCGCCCAAGAAAAGCGACAACAACAATGACGAGAACGAGGACGGCGGCACGCCTGTCGAGCCGACCATCCCGACGCTTGCCGTGGAGGAACAAAACATCGACGGCGATTTCACGATGACGCTCATCATCTCCGACCAGCCGGCCTTTGAAGCCATCCTCTATCCTGTGGCCAAAGGCGGTATGCTGAAGCTCACGGCCGATCCGATACCGGACGCATACGACGAATTCCCGATACGCGACTTCGAGATGCAATCCGGCAAGCCGATAGGCATGTGGGTCAACCCGCCGAGGGACGACCTTGATTACGACCGCCCCCTGAACAGCTTCGGCCCCTGCGAGGGCGATGTTTACGACAAGGAAGGCGAGCTGCTGGCCCATATAACAAATTTGCAGTGGCCGACTACGCATAGTCATTGACGACACATTCCATGCAGGCGGCCGGTTATGACGATACGGCCCCTGCTGTGTGTTAGGGCCGGCGCCTTGTGTGTGCGCCGGCCCTTTTTGCGTCCGCCCGCCCGCAGGCGCGTCCCTTTAGTATACGGGAAAATTAAATACCTTTGCTGTCGCGAGTTATTTCGCACGTAACTAAATAAATTGATTTAAAATTATACACGAAATGAATAGAGACAGCATTATTTTCGACATTATCGGTAAGGAACAGGAGCGTCAGTTGAAAGGAATCGAACTGATCGCTTCGGAGAACTTCGTAAGCAACCAAGTTCTTGAAGCAATGGGCAGCGTATTAACCAATAAATACGCCGAAGGCTATCCGGGCAAACGCTATTACGGCGGGTGCGAGGAGGTAGACAGGAGCGAAACGATAGCGATTGACCGCCTGAAAAAGATCTTCAAAGCCGAATGGGTCAATGTCCAGCCACACTCCGGCGCCCAGGCCAATGCAGCAGTCTTTCTGGCCGTAATGAATCCGGGCGATACCTTCCTCGGCCTCAATCTCTCGCACGGCGGGCACCTCTCGCACGGATCGCCCGTAAACAGCTCCGGCATCCTGTATAAGGCAGAGGCCTACAATGTGAAGGAAGAAACGGGACGGGTTGACTACGAAGAAATGGAAGAACTTGCCCTGCGCCTGCATCCGCGCCTGATAGTCGGAGGCGGATCGGCCTACTCGCGCGAATGGGATTATGAGCGCATGAGGGCGATTGCCGATAAGTCGGGCGCGCTTCTCATGATCGACATGGCGCACCCCGCAGGACTGATAGCGGCCGGCCTGCTCGACAATCCGCTGGAATACGCCCATATCGTGACGTCGACGACCCACAAGACCCTACGCGGCCCACGCGGTGGCGTCATCCTTCTGGGGAAAGATTTCGTAAACCCATGGGGAAAGGCGACGCCTAAGGGAGAGCTTAAGATGATGTCTCAACTGTTGGATTCAGCCGTATTCCCAGGCACGCAAGGCGGGCCCCTCGAACACGTGATAGCCGCGAAAGCCGTCGCGTTCGGCGAAGCTCTTGAGCCGGAGTACAAGACGTATCAGGCGCAAGTGAAAAAGAACGCCTCCGCAATGGCCCGCGCCTTCATCAACAAGGGATACAAGATTATCTCCGGCGGAACGGACAACCACAGCATGCTGATCGACCTCAGAACCAAGTTCCCCGCCCTAAGCGGCAAAGTTGCGGAAAAGGCCCTGGTATGCGCCGACATAACAGTTAACAAGAACATGGTTCCCTTCGACAGCCGTTCCGCCTTCCAAACCTCCGGCATCCGTGTAGGGACGCCCGCCATCTCGACGCGCGGCGCGAAAGAGCCCTTCATGGAAGAGATAGTGGAACTTATCGACGCCGTCCTCTCCAATCCCGAAGAAGACAA
>JAIRZN010000071.1 GCA_031267205.1 Tannerellaceae bacterium
GTCGTTTCCATCGCTGCCGGCGTCACCTTTGAACAGTTACTTTCATATCTTGACAAACCTTCGGGCCTCAATCGCACTACGCCGCCAATCTTCCGTGTAATACCTAACACGGCCGTCGAAGCGCTCAGCAGCATGACCTTCGTCTCCGCCTGCAATGCGTCTAAGGAACAGACTGACCTGATACTGGGAATATTCAACGAGTTGGGCAACGCTCTTCTGGTGGAAGAACGACTGATGATGGCCGGAACAGCGCTTGCCTCAAGCGGCATAGCCTTTGCTTTACGCTATATACGCGCCTCGATTGAGGGCGGTGTCGAGCTTGGGTTTTATCCTCACGAAGCGCAGGAAATAGTCGTGCACACCGTTAAAGGGGCCGTCGACTTGCTGCTTAAAAACAACAGCAACCCTGAGCAGGAAATCGACCGTGTCACCACTCCTGGCGGCATAACCATAAAGGGCCTTAACGAGATGGAACTCTCTGGCTTCACCTCCTCCGTTATAAGGGGACTGAAGGCCAGCCGTTGATATTCAACCTTAAACATACTAACCGCAATGACATTCACTATCGTAATCCTCAGCCTCCTTGTCCTCATACTGCTTATTTCCTATTTTAAAGTAGACGCCTTCCTGGCCTTCCTCATCGTCTCGATAGGCGCCGGAGTTGCGCTCGGCATACCCTTAGACCGCCTGCCCAAGGTGGTAGACGAAGGGATCGGCGCTATCATGGGCAGCCTCACGCTGATCATCGTACTGGGTGCAATGCTTGGTAAATTAGTCGCCGAAAGCGGGGCGGCAGGGCAAATAGCGTCGGCGATGGCTAACGTGTTCGGGACGCGGCACATACAGTGGGGGCTGATGATAACGGGCTTCATCGTTGGCATACCTCTGTTTTACGGCATCGGCTTCGTGCTGCTTGTGCCGCTCATATTCTCGGTAGTCAACCGCTACAAGCTGCCGGCTGTGTACATCGGGCTGCCGATGCTGGCGGCGTTGTCGGTGACTCACGGCTTCCTGCCGCCACACCCGTCACCCGTCGCCTTGGTATCCCTCTTCGGTGCAAACATAGGTCTCACGCTCTTGCTCGGCATGTGCCTCGCCATACCGGCCATCGTTCTTGCCGGGCCTGTATACGCCAAAACGCTTAAGAACATCAAGTCGGACCCTCCCGGCATGTTCGAACAGAAAGAAATCAACAAAGCATATCGCGTGCCGGGAAAGGCAAACAGTATCATAACCGCCACACTGCCCGTCTTCCTGCTCATGATCGTCACCCTCATACCTCTTTGCTTCACGTTCATGAACGCAGAAGCGGCGAGGGTTATGTCATTCGCCGGAGCGCCCTCGACAGTGATGCTTGTAGCCTTGATTGTGGCAACTTACACGCTCGGCATACGCCAGGGCAGAAGCATTAAAGAGGTGATGGGCATATACGTGGACGCAGTCAAGGACATTGCAATGATACTGCTCATCATAGCCGGTTCGGGCATCTTCAAGCAAGTGATGGACGAGAGCGGCGTCAGCTCAGACCTTGCCGGAGTGATGCAGCAGGTGAACGTACACCCTCTCATACTCGGCTGGCTCATCGCCGCCATAATAAGGATGTGCATAGGCTCGGCTACGGTAGCCGCCCTCACCGCCGCAAGCGTCGTCATGCCCCTAACAGTGCAGTCAGGCGTAAATCCAAACCTTATGGTGTTGTCGCTCGGAGCGGGCAGCATATTCTTCTCGCATGTAAACGATTCGGGCTTCTGGCTCTTCAAGGAATACTTCGGACTTAGTCTTAAAGACACCTTCCGTTCATGGTCGGTCATGGAAACGATAGTGTCCATAGTCGGCCTGTTCGGCGTACTGCTGCTTAGTATGTTTATCTGAAACTTCGGGAACTCATATCGACAGGGCCTTGTCCATGAGATTTGGTGAGGCCAGCACTTCGAGGGCTTTCTCAAGCGCCGGATCGTCCTTCAGGCTTTGCCTCAACTTGCCTTTCTCGAAATAATAGCGCTTGACTATCTCGGCGGACATTATCCTCTTTATCTGATCTTTGAAGCGCTCGAAGTCGCGCTCTATATCGGGCGTTAGCTTGGCCTCAAGCTCCTTCAATGTCGTCGAATCATTCTCTTCCAGATAACCTTCGAAGCGCGCTATATCTTTCAGGTTATTCAACACCTTCTCGCTCTGGCGGTCGTAACTGAAGTTCTTCTCCTTGGCGTACTCCTTGAAGGCTTCAAAGTCACTGTCGGCTAAAGCGAACTCTTCCGCGGGCGCGATCGTCTTATGTTTCTGCACGTAATCGGTGACGAAATCGAACAATACATAGTCGTTCATCAGGTAATAGAGCATGGTGGGTATCTTCTCCTCTTCGACTTCAAACTCCGGGCGTATTCCCCCGCCGTCGCGCACGGGCCGGCCTTTGGAAGTGTAGAATACCGACGTGAGGCTGTCGGGTATATTGCCTGCGCTGCCGTCGGCGTTGCGGTGGGTATAGTCGATACGCTGTATGCAGCGGCCGCTGGGTATGTAATACTTGCTGATGGTGACTTTGAGGCTGCCGTTATAGGGCAGTTCGCGGGGGGACTGCACTAATCCTTTGCCATACGAGCGCTGACCTATCAATACGGCGCGATCCATGTCCTGAAGGGCGCCGGACACAATCTCGGCCGACGAGGCTGTGCCTCCGTTGATGAGGACGGCAAGCGGCATCACGGTGTCTAACGGCTCGGACGAGGTGCGGTATATCCTGTCCCACTGCGGAATCTTTCCTTTGGTAGAAAGCACTTCACGCCCTTTTGGTACAAAGAGGTTAACTATCTGCACGGCGCCTTCAAGGATGCCGCCGCCGTTGTCGCGCAAATCCAGCACAAGGGATTTGATATTGTGATTCTTGCGCAAGTCCTCGAAAGCGGCCTTTACTTCCTGGGCGCTCTTGTCCGTAAAGCCCATCAGATAGATGTAGCCTATGTCATTGTTACGCACGCCGTAATATGTTACCTGGTCGACTACTATCTGCTTGCGCGTCAGCTCAACCGTCCTGGGTTTCTTCTCCCCGGGACGGAGAATTTTAATCTTCAGCTTAGTATTGGGAAGCCCCTTCAGCAGGTTGCTCACCTGTTCGCTGTCCGGGACTTTCTCAACGTCTACCGTATCGATAGCCAGGATGCGGTCTCCCGCCATCAACCCTGCCAGGGCTGCCGGCATACCCTCGAAGGGCTCCGTAATTATAACTCCCTCGTCACGCTTGCGTATGTAGGCGCCTACCCCGCCGTATTCGCCGGTGGAAATAATGCGTAGCTTGTCCATATCCTGTTCGGGAATGTATTCGGTATAAGGGTCTAATCCCCCAAGCATAGCGTCAATGCCGCGACGGATGCTTGCTTCCACGTCGATGGAGTCTACGTAGAACATCTCCATTTCTTTCAACAAGGCGTTGAAGATTTCCAGTTGTTTACTTACTTCAAAGCGAGTGTCATTCTGCGCGCGGCTTCCCGTCATATTGGAAAGGAGGAGTATGAGAACGAGGATGCAGGTTTTTATTTTGCTGTCAGTTAGCTTAAACATAGTGCGTATTGTTAATTTATAAACGTAAAAGTAATCAATAATCAGCCGTCCGGGACAATATAGCGTCTATTTTTAACTTAATTTGTTCCCATTGGCCGTCGGGGATTTGTGGGCCTATGACGCTTATTACGTGCCCGGACAGCATTGAGCCTATGAGCGCCGACTGTTCAAGCGTGCCGCCTGCCGACTGTCCGTAGAGGAATCCTGCGGCAAAATTATCGCCCGCCCCCGTAGTATCCAACGCTTTCCCTCCTTCGGCCTTCACTCTCAACGTCTCCCCGCCGCCGGACAGCACAGCTCCTTCCTTGCCGCAGGTGACGACGGCGATGCCGACCATCTCCGCCAACCTGTGTATAGCCTCGTCGGGTTGCAGGCCGGTGAAAACTTTAGCCTCGCTTTCGTTCGAGAAGAGGATATCGACATATCTGGGGACAATATCGTCGAGCACATCCTTGAAGGCGCTTACGATATTGAAGTTCGACAGGTCTAAGGCTACCTTCACGCCCGCCCGTTTAGCCTTCTGCATGGCGTCGCGCACCAGCGGCTCGTTCACCAGCAGATACCCTTCTATATATATGTAGTCATACAAGGCCACGACGCCGGGCTGTATATCCCCAGGCGTCAAGGCGGGAGCCGGGCCGAGGAAGGTGGCCATCGTGCGCTCGCCGTCCGGCGAAATCAACACCGTGCAACATCCCGTAATATCCCCATCTATGGAAAAGTAGGGCGCGACACCTGCCTCCTCCAGCGCCTGTTCATAATACCGGCCCGTGGCATCGGCCCCAATCTTGCCGATAAAGCCGGCTTTCACCCCCAGCTTCGCCAGTGCGCGGACAACGTTGCAAGCCGAGCCGCCCGGCGTCCTGTTTCTTTCCAAATGTGAAAGCGTCCGCTGGATGACCACCATCTGGTTCTCGTCAATCATATCCATAGCCCCCTTCACGATACCAATATCCGTGAGCGAGCGTTCATTCTCCAGCCTCAAAAGTATATCTACTAATGCATTTCCTAATCCGAGTGTACTCATTGCTATATTTTTCTGCAAATATATTGCATAATACAAAAACATAGCTTACTTTTGCCTCGAAATTCTTCCTTAGCTCAGTCGGTTAGAGCATCTGACTGTTAATCAGAGGGTCCTTGGTTCAAGTCCAAGAGGGAGAGCAAGGTAAACAGCCGCTTACGAGACAATCTAAGCGGCTGTTCCCGTTCATCGCACACGCTT
>JAIRZN010000077.1 GCA_031267205.1 Tannerellaceae bacterium
AAATAGAAAACCGCACACAGGACGCGAATAACAAAGTCTTCAAGCCGTGCAGCGGTAGACTGATAGAAATTGACAAGTTTAACATCAAAGCCGCATCCCGGCGTTATCGGCTGCACCCCTCAAGCCATGATATGCGAAGGCGTTTTACATACCCCCAACCGATCATAACTGTTATGATTGGTCGGATCGCAGCAATCCACCCCCACCCAACCCAAAGAAACAAGTCAACCCCCGCCAGCCCCATACGCAAGCGCCCCGTCGCCAGCCCGTCGTCACTCAATTATTGCCTCCTGCCGGCGCGGGCTTGTAGCCCGTGCCACCGCTTGTATTCCGCGACGCCCCCGCAGGCGGGAAATAGTTCTAACCAACATCGCACCGCCGTCGACAGCCTGTCGTCACTTGATTATTCACTCCCGACGGCCTGCGCAGCTAATAATCGGGTGGAAATTCTTCCGTGCTATTGACGACGGGGAATTTACACTTGATTATTCACTACCGACGGCCTGCGCAGCTAATAATCGGGTGGAAATTATTCCGTGCTATTGACGACTGGAAATTTCCACTTGATTATTGTCTACCGACGGGCTGCGCGGCTAATAAGTGGGTGGAAATTATTCTGTGCTATTGGCAACAAGTAATTTCCATGTGGAAATTACTTGTTGCTATTGGCGTAGGGAAATTTCCACTTGATTATTGCCTTCCGACGGGCTGCGCGGCTAATAATCGGGTGGAAATTCTTTGTCGCTATTGGCGTCGGGAAATTTACACTTGATTATTGCTTACCTACGGGCCGTGTATCCAATAATTATGTGGAAATTATCTGTCGCTATTGACACCGGAAAATTTACATTTGATTATTGCCGGAAATTTGTATCTTTGGGGCGGGGGGAAAATGATGATTGTATGGATACACTTAAAAATTACCGGTGGATAATTAGTCATGCTAACAATGCGGAGCATTTCTACTTGTATAATTCTATTTCTGCGTTCATTAAGGGGCGGGAGATGTCGGAGGTGATTGTTCCTTTGTGGAAAAGGTTTGCGCTGTTGTTTGAAAGGGAAAATGATGTTTATAAACGCAGTCCGAAGGCGGTTGAGACGAAGTATGTAAAGGCCGCTTCGGCTCTCAGGAGGCGCGAGTATATGTCCTTAAGGCGCGGGATAGAGTCGGGACTGTATAGTAGTGACCACGACACGCTCTGGGCGGCGGGAATCTTGTCGGAAATACTTGATAAATACAAGGGCGTCTACCGCGCCTCGATGATTACGGCCGGCGCCCTTGTCCGCAACATGGTCGGGGAGCTGTTTACGGAACGATATTATACGCCGCTCGTGCACTTGGGACTAAAGCCGGTCGCCGAACGCTTGCGCAAGGCTAACGAGGACTTCAACGCTATCTACGACGAGCGCATGCAGAGCAACGAGAGGGCTTCGAAGAAAGGCGGCATGGCGGATGTCAGGCCGTTGGTCGACCGCGCTTTCCGCGAATTTGTCAAAGTCCTTGAGAGCATGCATACCTCGGCCGTTATTACCGGAAGCGGGGGTGCGAAGCCGTTGCAGGAGATCATTGACGCCATCATCGCCTCCTGCCGGCAGTTGCGATTGGTCTATAACCGCCGCACCGGACGCGCAAGCCGCACGGACACGCCTGCCGACGCGCTGCCGACGCCGACGCCCGCCGCTGCTGCGACACTTACTTACGACCACCGCGCGGCGCGCGCCCTGAACCGGCCGAAGTCGGGAAGATCCCGTTACAGGCCATATGCGCCGGAATATGTGTACCTTTGACGCCTTTGGAAGGAATATGACACAGGAATATCACAAGCATTTTGACTGGGAGGCGCTGCGCGAAGAGGCGGCGCGGACGGCCGGCGAGGAGCCTTTCCTGGCTGCGCTGCTGGAATCGACCATCGCCGGCCGCAACAGCTTTGCCGAAGCCCTCGCCGCGCTGCTGTCCGGCCAGTGCATCTTTATACACGAGAACGCCGACCTCGCCCGGGCCGTCAGGCAGGCCATAGAGGCCGACGGCGCAATAGTGGATGACGCCGTGTGCGACCTTGAGGCTATCGTCGAGAAGGATCCGGCCACGAACAGCTACCTGGAACCTTTCCTTTTCTACAAGGGCTTCATCTCGCTCGAGCTGTACCGCATCGGCAGGCAGTTGTGGACGAGCGGGCGGCGTATGGCGGCGTACTATATACAGAGCCGCTCCTCGCAGCTCTTCGGCGTCGATATACATCCGGCAGCGCAGATCGGACGAGGCATCTTCATCGACCATGCCACGGGGATAGTAGTCGGCGAGACGGCCGTAGTGGGCGACAACGTCTCCATACTGCACGGCGTCACGCTCGGCGGCACCGGCAAGGAGACGGGCAAGCGGCACCCGACGATTGGGCGCAACTGTTTACTCGGAGCCCACGCCACCGTGCTTGGCAACATCACCGTAGGCGAGGGCTCGGTCATAGGCGCCGGCAGCGTAGTGCTGCACTCCGTCCCCCCGCACAGCTTAGCCGCAGGCGTGCCGGCCGTCAACAAGGGCCGCATCTCGATCACGGAGCCGTCGAACAGCATGGACCAGATCTTCGACGACTACGTCATATAAGCCTCCCCTTCGGCCCCGCGCCCCTGCCGTCCGTGACGCCAAACAACCGCTACGCTTTGCTCCATAAGGAAATTTTATATACATTTGTTTCCGTAACCCCGCGCCCGTAGCCGTCGGGGAGTATTAATAAAAGGAAAAAGACTTTATGTTCGCCGGAATATCACTACAAGCCCTCGTCGGCTCCATCATCTTCATACTGTACTGTATAACCGTATCAGGATTGATACTCGTTATCATCACCGAGAACAGGAATCCGCTCAAGACTATCCCGTGGGTGGTCGTGCTCATGATGCTGCCGGGCATCGGGCTGCTCTTCTACTTCTTTTTCGGGCAAGACAACCGCAAGCAGCGCGTCATTTCGAGGCGCGCATACAAGCGAATCATGAAGATACCCCAGGAGAGCAGGAGGAGCCAGTATGACGGCCCCGCGCCGCCCGACTGCTACGGTCCGCTCGTGTCGCTGCTCGGCCATAGCCATCACTCGCCGCTTATGTACAGCGCCGACATAGAGATATACACCGACGGCGAGGACAAGTTCCGCGCCCTGTACGAAGCTTTGGAAGCGGCGCGGCATCACATACACTTGCAGTATTATATCTTCTTAGACGACGAGACCGGCTGCCGCGTGCGAGACATACTCATCGCCAAGGCCCGCGCCGGCGTCGAAGTGCGCGTACTGTACGACGACGTAGGCTGCTGGAAGGTCAGTAAGCGTTTCTTCCGCGGGATGCAGGAGGCCGGCGTCGAGGTGCACGCCTTCCTGAAGGTCGCCTTCCCCGTGCTGACGAGCAAGGTCAACTACCGCAACCACCGCAAGATAGTCGTTGTCGACGGCCATACCGGCTTCATGGGCGGGATGAACGTAGCCGACCGCTACGTAAAAGGCAACCGTCTCGGCAAGTGGCGCGACACCCATTTCAGGATAACAGGCAAGGGCGTCTACGGGCTGCAGTCCGCCTTCCTTGTCGACTGGTACGTCGCCAGCCGTCGGTTGTTGAAGGACAGCGCCTACTATCCCCCCATGGGCGCGGCCGGCGGCAACCTTATGCAGATACTGTCGAGCGGCCCCGTCGGTCAGTGGCGGACGCTGCTTCAGGCGATCATCTTCGCCGTAGCCAACGCCAAGAAGTACATATATATACAAACCCCGTACTTCCTGCCTACGGAAGGTTTGAACCAAGCCCTCCAGACAGCCGCCTTAGGCGGTGTCGACGTCCGCCTGATGCTCCCCAAGCGTTCCGACTCGAAGGCCGCCAATATGGCTTCGCACTCCTTCACCGACGACATGGTCAAGGCCGGCGCCAAGATATTCCTGTACGAAGGCGGCTTCCTGCACTCCAAGTTAGTCGTATCCGACGATATGCTGACCGGCATCGGTTCGGCGAATATGGACTTCAGGAGCTTCGAGCACAACTTCGAGATAACCGCCTTTGTATACAACGCCGACTTCGCCCGCCGTATGCGCAAGATCTTCCTCCACGACATACAGCGTTGCGAGAAGCTTGTCTCCACGCAATGGTTGAAGCGCCCCCGCCTGCGTCGCATGGCGGAATCATTCATGCGCCTCTTCTCGCCCCTGCTTTAGAGGCTGCGTTCCGACTTAGTAAATATGCTGAAGTTAACGGAGCCGTACTCCCGCCGTTCTTTGAAGTGCGGCGATGCGGAGAAGTCGTGCTCTTTGGAATGTTCGATGATGAGCAAGCCGCCATCGCGCAGGCATTCTTTGGCGAAGATGATGCTTGGGATGCAAGGCAATTCCTTCATGGCGTAAGGAGGGTCGGCGAATATAAGGTCGAAATTACGTTTGAGGGAGCGCAAGTACTGGAAGGCGTCGCCCCTGACGAGGTAGAAGGCGTCGGTCTTCAGCTCCCTCGCCACTTTGGCTATAAAGGCCGTGTGCCGCTTGTTCAACTCTACGGCAGTAACGTATGTGCATCCACGCGAGAGGAGCTCGAAGGCGATGCTTCCCGTCCCCGAAAACAAGTCGAGCGCCTCGCACCCATCCCAGTCGACCATATTAGATAGGACGTTGAAGAGGTTCTCCTTCGCGAAGTCCGTTGTCGGCCGTGCGTTGAAGGAAGGCGGCAAGTTAAAGCGCCTGCTGCCGTATATACCGCTTATTATTCGCATGACATGAGTAGCATAAGGTCGACGGGCGCTTTCAGTATTTCACCTCCGAGCAAAAAAGCTTTGGCCGGTATATCCAGCCGTCCGATGTGACGGATATAAGTCTGCAGCAGTTCGGAGACTTTGGCGCAGGTAACGGCGTCGCCCGACAGCAGCAGCGCGTCGTCCAACTGGTTCATATCCGTTTGTTTCCAGGCGTAGAGGATGTAGTAAAGCAGGTCGTTTGTTTCCGTAAATTCAAATGAGTTGACGAACAGGAGCCTTGATCCTTCGAAGCGTATGATGTCGACCATCTTCCGGTGTACGATTGCGTGCATGCGGTTAGTTGATTCCTCCCGTGTTTGATGCCTCAGCATGGTGAGCGCGGGCGTCAGGTGGTGTGTAAAGATGGGGTTGGTTGTCGAGCGCGAGCAGAACTCGTAAATATCTTCATCTATGCCGAAGAGGAGCTTTGCGCCTTCCTCTTTGAGGCTGTTGACGATGCAGCGTTTTTCGGGGGATGAGAAGTTGAACGAGAGGAACTGATCCCGCCTGTTATCGCGGAACACGGCGTCCGGCGCTAAGGTGTATTGAGGGGAGACGCACAGGATGTACGTCCGCCTGTATGTAAGCGTAAGGCATTCGTTAGCGAAGAAAAGCTCTTTCAGGGCTACGGCGTAAGGCATACTACGGTCGAAGGCCACGTCCCGGAAGAAGAAGCTTTGCCCCTCTGCAGGATTGTAAGCGGAAAAAGAAAGTCCATCCGGCCTAAGCCGGATGGACATTATGTATTTTTCCGAGTTGTCCGTTGTCAGCGTATCAGGTATGCCGATCGTCATGCCGGTAGGGTTTAGAGGTCTTCCCAGTTGCCTGCGTTGTTGTTGATTTCAGTCAGCGAACCTACGCGCAGCCCTGCGTATTTATTCCTTGTATTAGCCAGTTCGTTAAGGTTGAAGAGCAACTGTTTGTCGAGGTCGCCTAAGTAATCGTTGTACTTCACGCCCGCTTCAAAGACTTTAACGATATATCCCGATCCCGACGATATGGTAGCGGTATCCATAGAGAACTGTATTTTCATTCCCGGCACGTACCGCAGGTCTTCGGCGACGAAGTCTTTACCGAACAAGGTATCCTTAGCCGTCACCCATATGGTATCCCGCCTGATGATGCCCTTCTTCACAGCTTCCTGTTCCGTCATGCCCTGCTCTAACTGGTCGTCCGTCAAGACGCCTTCTTTCACGAGGAAGGGCAGCTTTTCTTCGTTGAGGAACTTGGCCAGCGTGTCGAAACTCGGCGTGTGTTCCTTGTGAATGTTCTTATACTCTATCTGCGCCTTGCGAATATCTATAAGGCGTAAAGCGATAATGTCCTGCCTCAGCTTAGCCTCGTTTTCAAAGTTCCACTGTACGAAAACGCTGGAATAGCACATGTAGATCAATGCAATAACTGCAACTCCAAGTAAAATTTTAAATGTTACATTCATGGTGTATATTGTTTATAAATTATTCTCCGGCAAATTTATAAAAGAATATTTAATACGCTATCTTTATCTCGAAAAAAATATCATGTACAAATGGCAAATAGCGATTTAGAGAACACATTGTTGCAGTATTTCCCTTACAATCCCACTAATGACCAGGTTGCGGCGCTGCACATCCTGTCCGGCTTCCTGTTTTCGCGTTCGGGATACGGCGATGTCCTGCTGCTGAAGGGGTATGCCGGGACGGGTAAGACGTCTTTGATCGGGGCGTTGGTGAAGACGTTGGACGGTATGCGCATCAAAACCGTATTGCTGGCGCCTACAGGAAGAGCCGCGAAGGTGTTTTCCCTGTACGCCGGGCATAAAGCCTTCACTATACACAGGAAGATCTACCGCCAAAAAGCCTTTTCCAACGAGCCGGACGGTTTTATCCTTGCCGAAAACAAGCATAAGGATACCTTGTTCATCGTTGACGAGGCCTCGATGATAGCAAACAGGGCGACGGACGGCTACAACTTCGGCTCCGGACGCCTGCTCGACGATCTTATGCATTATGTCTACGAGGGCGAGAATTGCCGGATGATACTTATGGGCGACGAGGCCCAGCTCCCGCCGGTGATGCTGGAGGAAAGTCCCGCCCTCAACCCGGCCGTACTCGGAGGATACAACCTGAATGTCTATGAGGCCGGACTTACGCAGGTAGTGAGGCAGGACGAAGACTCCGGCATATTGCTCAACGCCACCCGCCTGAGGGACGCCCTGCGCACAAACGCCGCCGACATCTTCCCCAAACTGAAGCTGAAAGGCTGCGACGACCTCAGGCAGGTAAGCGGCGAAGAGCTTATCGAAAGCATAGCCTCCGCATACTCGCGCGACGGCATGGAGGATACGATGGTGATAGTCCGCTCGAACAAGCAGGCTAAGCGGTACAACAACGGCATACGCAACCGTATCCTGTATAGCGAAGAAGAACTGTCTTCCGGCGACCGGCTGATGGTGGCCCGCAACAGCTACTACCGGACGGAGGATAACAAGGATATGGATTTCATCGCCAACGGCGAAATTATACACGTACTGCGCGTGAAGAGGGTGACGGAACTCTACGGCTTCCGCTTCGCCGACGTTTGCGCAAGGTTTCAGGATTACGAGCTGGAGACCGACATGAAAATACTTCTCGACACTCTTCAAAGCGAAACGCCCGCCCTGCCGAAGGAGGCTAACGACAGGCTGTTTTATTCCATCATGGAAGACTATGCGGACATAGCCTCCAAATCCGAACGTATGAAGAAAATAAAAGCGGACCCTTATTATAATGTAGTGCAGGTTAAATACGCCTACGCCGTAACATGCCACAAGGCTCAGGGAGGGCAATGGGCTAACGTTTTCCTCGACATCGGCTATGTGGGCGAAGAAATGTTGGGCGAATCTTTCTATCGTTGGCTGTACACCGCCATCACCCGCGCTACCGAAAGGCTTTACCTCGTAAACCTGCCCGACGATTTAGTCGAGTAACCATACAAACAGTATACAAAATGACAGTACAGAAACAAATAAATCAAAACGGAGCCCTCGTCACGCTCTGCCTTGCGTCGTTCTTAGTTCCGTTTATGGGCTCCGCAATCAACCTGTCGTTGCCGCAGATAGGAGAGTCGTTTGCTATGGGCGCCGTGTCGCAAAGTTGGATTGCGGGCGCCTATCTTATCGTCACCGCAATCTTTCAAGTCCCTTTTGCTCGTCTGGCTGACTTGCTCGGACGAAAGAGGATATTCGTCGCAGGGCTTGTCATGTTCGGCGTTTCTACGTTCCTGTGCGGACTGTCGGTTTCGGGGGCGATGCTGATTGCGTTGAGGGCCTTATCCGGCCTGGCTTGCGCCATGATGTTCGGGACAAGCATGGCGATCCTCGTTTCCATCTTCCCGCCCCGGCAAAGAGGGAAAGCTATCGGGATAAATACATCTGTCGTTTATTTTGCATTGGCGTCAGGGCCGTTCTTTGGAGGAATGCTTACTCATTATTTCGGATGGCAGAGCCTCTTTTATTTTGTCGGGCTTCTGGGAATGCTTGTCGCAATACCGGCGGCAGTCGTGCTGAAAGGCGAATGGACGGAGGCCAAGGGCGAGCATTTCGACTATGCCGGTTCCGCGATTTACGCCTTGGGTTTGTTCGGACTTATATTCGGTTTCTCGGAGTTGCCCGGCGCGACGGGCTTCGTCTCTTCGGCAACGGGAATAATCTGCCTAATCGCATTCGTCTTCTACGAACTAAGGGACAGGCAGCCTGTCTTTGACGTCCGCATCTTCTCTGGGAACAGGATTTTCGGGCTGTCGAGCCTTTCTGCATTCCTCAACTACGCCTGCGTCTCGGCAGTCGCTTTCATGATGAGTTTATACTTGCAGTACGTTCGCGGGTTTACGCCGCAAAACGCCGGACTGATACTGATTGTCCAGGCTTGTGTGCAGTGCATTGTGTCGTTTTACGCCGGGCGGTTGTCCGACAGGTTTAATCCGTCAAGGCTCGCAACTGCCGGGATGGCTATTATTGCTGCGGGGCTGGCCGGCTTGATTTTCGTTACGCAAGACACTTCGCTGTTTTTCATTGTCCTGCTCCTGTTTCTGCTGGGAGTTGGGTTCGGACTTTTCTCATCTCCAAACTCAACCGTGATAATGAGTGCGGTTGATAAAAGATATTACAGCCAGGCTTCCGCAACCATGGGGACGATGAGGCTTACGGGGCAGGCATTCAGCATGGGGATTGCGACCATGGCGATTTCATTGTCGACGGGAAACAGACCGATAACCCCCGATCTGTACCCCGGTTTCATGAACAGCTTCCATATTACGTTTATAATATGTACGGCATTATGTATCGCCGGGATGTACACATCGTCGTTTCGCAGCAACAGGAACGGGCGTTGATTTCTTAGCCTCAATTCGTGCCGATAATGCGATGTAAGAAAATTATGCTTTCCTTTGAAGACAAGAAACAATCATTTTATTATGGATAAACAATTCAGTATAGCCGGGAAAGTAGCCGTTATAAGCGGCGCCGGAGGAGTGCTTGGCGGCAGTATCGCCAAGAGTTTTGTGCAGGCGGGAGCCAAAGTAGTAGCCGTCGACATCCGTCAGGAACCGCTCGACGCCCGTGTGGCGGAGCTGAGAGGCTTGGGTGGCGAAGTTACGGGCTTTATCGCTAACGTGCTTGATGTGGAGAGCCTCGAAAGGCTTGCCGGAGATGTTATCACCCAATGGGGGCGCGTGGACATCCTGCTAAACATCGCCGGAGGGAATATGCCCGGTGCGACGCTGGCGCCGGACCAGGCGTTCTTCGACATGAAGGTATCGGACTGGGAGAAGGTTACAAACCTTAATCTGAACGGGACGGTATATCCTTCGATGGTCTTCGGCAGAATAATGGCGCAGCAGAAGAAAGGCTGCATTGTCAACGTCTCTTCGATGGCGGCCTACTCGGCTCTCACGCGCGTGCCGGGATATTCGGCCGCCAAATCGGCCGTGAGTAACTTCACGCAATGGCTGGCGACGGAAATGGCTCTCAAATATGGCGACGGCATACGGGTGAACGCCATCGCGCCCGGTTTCTTCATCGGCGACCAGAACCGTTCGGCGCTCATCAAGCCCGACGGAAGCCTGACCGACCGTAGCCTCAAGGTGCTTGCCAAAACGCCAATGAATCGCTTCGGCGATATAACGGAGCTGAACGGCGCCGTACAATTCCTTTGCAGCGACGCCGCCGGCTTCATCACAGGCGTAACGCTTCCCATAGACGGCGGCTTCTCCGCCTTTAGCGGCGTCTGAAGATTTGCATTTTGGAGAAAGACAGTTTCGTATGGAAAGATCATTGTTTTTTTTACTCCTTTTTTCAGCGGTTATAACAAATGGCGGCGCTCAGAAAAGAATTGATATGTCTGGCAATTTATCAAATGAACGGGTTACCAATCTGAGCGCCATCGCCGAAGAGATCCGGTACGTTCCTCTGGAAACCAAAGAGGAGTGCTTACTGAGCGAGGAATTGCAAATACTGTGGGCGGCTAATTATATTTTTGTGGGCGACCAAAAGACGCAGACCTTTTACCGCTTCGGCTCTGACGGGAAGTTTCTCAATACGATCGGTAGGCGGGGCAACGGGCCGGGCGAATATCCAGGAGCCATGTTCTTTTACGTAGACGAAAAGGATGAGAAGTTTTATGTTGTCAGCGTGCCTGCGCAATCTTTGTATGAGTACGCTTATAACGGTCAATTCCTGAAAAAGATTCCTGTGAAAGCGTCTTCCTGGACGATAGCGTCATTAGATAATAACATCTATCACTTCAACAATCAATACAACCGAATTAAAAGAGAAAAGAACATTTCCGAACTCTACATGATAAATAAAGAAGGGCGTATCCTCAAACAAATTCCAACTACGGTGACTTCTGAAAAAGATGACATGCTCTTAATGGATTTGCCTTTCTTTTATTATTATAACTCGGCGATTTACTACAAGAACGCCGTTAGCGAAATAGTTTATAGACTGGAACCTGATTTAAGGATGTCGCCACACTATGAGATTGATTGCGGGAACAAAAGCGGACACAGTCCGCAAGATTACAGAAACCCGGAGAAGTACGCGGAGAAAATGGGAATAAGGCATCTGTTCGAGAATGATGATATTATTCTGGTCACATATTATTATGGGAACGAATTAAAGTATCTCATGGGAAATAAAAAGGATTGGACCTTTGTTAATGTAACAGACGCTCATCAGAAAGCGGGATTTGCCGAAGATTTGCAGGGAGGAGCGACCTTTGTTCCCTTTCCGCATACCGGCTCGCACCGGAACTGTCTTATATCAGTTGTTCAAGCCGAAAACTTTAGTGCGATAGAAGGCATCATTAATAAAAAGCTCAACGATGACGACAACCCTGTTGTCGCCATCGCTATTCTGAAATGACAGGAATTATCCCGGAGCTTCCGGGGTTTATCAATCCGTTTATACACGGCATCGCCTCCATCAATAAACAAAACTCCTCA
>JAIRZN010000165.1 GCA_031267205.1 Tannerellaceae bacterium
TATTCGTAGCGTCCGATAATTTCTCTTACGTAGTTGAATGTTTCGCGGCCGCGGAGGTAGCCGTAGCGACAGGTGGAATCGTTGTAGTAGGCGGGGTCGCGTTTTAGGAGGATGAAGTCGGCGACGTTTTCGTCCCATATGTTGGGATTTTTGCCGTATTTGGCGGCTAAGCGGCGTGCGTCGTATATGTGTCCTATGCCGGCGTTGTAGGAGGCGAGGGTGAATTTTATCAGTTCGGCCGTGTCGCTTATCTCGTTTAGGCCGCGGCGGAAAAGGCGTAGCGCTTCTACGCCGGCGCGTATGTTTGCCTCAGGGTCGGCGAGTTCGTGGAGGGTGATTTTCAGCGTTTGCGCGGTTGAGGGCATGATGCCCATCAGTCCTTGCGCTCCGGCCCAGGAGATGATTGAGTTGTTGAAATGCGATTCCTGGTAAGAGAGGGAGGCCAGGAGGCGCCAGTCCCATCCGAGCCTGAGGGCGTGTTTGCGGAAGAGGGAGTCGTAGGGGGAAATGTGTCCCTGTTTTATTGCGGGCATACTAAGTTCGAGCATTTTTTTGCTGAGCTCGAAGTAACGCTTTGTTGTCGCCTCGTAGGAGTGGTTGCCGACTTTGCCGGAGGCCCAGTCGTCGATAGCGCGGGCGAGTTGTGGGGCGTCGTTGCGCACTATCCAGGAGGAGCGTTGGCGGAAGCTTATTTCGAGGCTTATGTCGATGTTGCGGTAGTATGTTTTGTTGAGGCGTGCGACGCGGTCGTCGCTTACGGTGTAGGGTATGTGGCCGGTGGAGACCATCTCGATAAGGTCTTCGACATCGCGGTTATCTTCCGCTTCGTGGATGCGGATGCCGCCGCCAAGCTCGCGGTCTAAATTGACGAGGCGTTCGTGGTAGGGCGATCCGGGCGTTACATATATGTCTTTTCCTATAAGCTGGGTGACATCGTTGAGCGGTTGCAGACCTTGTCCGGCGGGTTGCACGAGCGTCTGGGTCGATATTTCTTCGCGTCCGCAGTAGATAAATTGTTGTTTCAGTTCCCTGTTGAGGACGACGGGATAGGCGGCGACATCGGCTTCCCCGGAGCGGAGTATCTCGATGAGGCGGGAGGTGTTTTCGGCCACCTTGATGATAAGTTTGAGGCTGTGCGCTTCGGCGAAGTCATGTATCAGCTCGTATTCATAGCCCATCGGTTCCATCCGGTAAAGGAAGTAAGAGGTGGAGCTGTAAAGGGTGACGGCGGTTATTTCGCCTCTTTCCGTGATCTGCGGGAAATCTGCCGCCTGTCTGCCGTCATTGTCCGCGTTGCGGTTGCGTCCGGCATTGCATCCGGTCATGGCGAGGGCGAGGGCTGCGAGAGCGGCGTATGTGGCTTTGATGTTCATTTTTTTATTAAGAGGGCTACGTTCTCGACATGTTGCGTGTGTGGGAACATGTCTACGGGCTGTATACGTTCGAGGGCGTAATCGCGGCAGAGGAGGCTAATGTCACGGGCCTGTGTAGCGGGGTTGCAGCTTACGTAGACGATGCGTTGCGGGGAGGCGTCGAGGATGGCTTTGATGACGTTATCGTGCATTCCGGCGCGCGGGGGGTCGGCGATGATTACGTCTGGGCGTCCGTGTTCGAGGATAAAGCTGCCGGTCAGTACGTCTTTCATGTCACCGGCGAAGAAGGCCGCGTTGTTGATACCGTTCAGTCGTGCGTTGCGGACAGCGTCGTCGACGGCTTCGGGGACGTACTCGATACCGATGACTTTAGCGGCGCGGCGGGATACGAAGTTGGCAATCGTGCCTGTTCCCGTGTATAGGTCGTATACCCGCTCGTTTCCCGTCAGTGCGGCAAAGTCGCGCACCACCTTGTAGAGCTCGTATGCCTGGAGGCTGTTTGTCTGGTAGAAGGACTTGGGGCCGATGATGAATCGCAGGCCTTCCATTTCCTCCGTGATATAGTCTTTCCCGCTGAAGAGGGAGACCTGTCGGTCGGTGATCGTGTCGTTACATTTGTCGTTTACGATGTACAACAGCGATGTTACCTCAGGGAAGGAGGCGGCGAGGTGCGAGAGCAAGGCCTCCCTTTTCGCCCTGTCTTCGTAAAAGAAGACGACGATGAGCATCACTTCGCCCGTGGTGGCGGAGGTGCGTATGATGAGGTTGCGCATGAAGCCCGTCTGGTTGCGGAGGTCGAAGAAGTCGTACCCGTTGGAGAGGCAGTACATTTTGACGGCGGAGCGGAGGCGGTTGGAGATGTCGTCCTGGAGGTAGCAGCAGTCGATGTCGAGAACCTTGTCGAACATGCCCGGTATATGGAAGCCGAGGCCGTTCATATTGCCGCCGTATTCGCCGGAGAGCGCCTCATCTTCGGTCAGCCACTTTTTGCAGGAGAAAGTAAACTCCAGCTTGTTGCGATAGTATTGCGTTTGTTTGGAGGCGATGATGGGGAGCGTTTCGGCGGGGGAGAGTTTACCTATGCGTTCGATGCTGTCGGTCACTTGCCGGCTTTTGCATTTGAGCTGTTCTTCATACTTCAGGTGTTGCCACTTGCAACCCCCGCATGTGCCGAAGTGCGTACAGAAAGGCGTTTCCCTCAGTGGCGAGTATTGAAGGAAGCGGACGATTTTTCCTTCGGCGTAGCTGCTTTTCTTCTTCGTAAGCCGTATGTCCGCTATATCCCCCGGCGCGGCGAAGGGCACGAATACGACCATGTCGTTAACCCTTGCGATAGCTTTACCTTCCGCCGCCACTCCGGTTATCTCTACGCCTTCGAGTACGGGCAGTTGTTTCCTGTTCCTTGTCAAGGCGGTTATTGTATGCCGCGTTCGCGGAGTTTCTTCTGCCAGTTCCAGGCCGAGGCGAGGGTGTCTTCCACCGATTCGCCGGCCACCCATCCCAGTACATCGTTGGCGCGTTTGGGGTCGGCCCATACCTTTTCGATGTCGCCCTCGCGCCGTTCGACGATCTTGTAGGGCACCTTTACGCCGGTGGCTTTCTCGAAGGCCTGTATCAGTTCCAGCACCGAGAGGCCGCGCCCCGTGCCGAGGTTGAAGATTTCCAGGTTGTTTTCCATCCCGCCTCCCAGCATACGGTCCATCGCTATGACGTGAGCCTTGGCGAGGTCGACAACGTTGATGTAGTCGCGTATGCAGGAGCCGTCAGGCGTATTGTAGTCATTACCGAAGACACTCAGTTCGCTGCGTATGCCCATAGCCGTCTGCGTCACGAAAGGGACGAGGTTCTGCGGCACGCCGTTGGGGAGTTCGCCTATTTCGCCGCTCGGATGCGCTCCCGTGGGATTGAAGTACCTGAGGATAACGCTTTTGAAGGGCAGCCCTGCGTAAATAGCGTCGCGCAGTATTTCCTCGTTTATCTGCTTGGCATTGCCGTAGGGGGAAAGGGCGGGCTTGACGGGAGCGTCTTCGGTGACAGGCAGTATGTCCGGTTGCCCGTAAACCGTGCAGGAAGAGGAGAAGACGATACCGTCGACCTTGTGTTCCGGCATCAGTTCCAGGAGGTTGATGAGGGTGACGATATTGTTGCGGTAGTATGTAAGCGGCTCGCGTACCGATTCGCCGACAGCTTTGTTTGCTGCGAAGTGTATGATACCCCGTAAGCCATTATGTTTGCCAAGTAGAGCGTTCAGGCCTTCCTTGTCGTTGCAGTCCAGCTTCGTGAAAGCGGGGCGTATACCCGTTATCCTTTCTATACCGTCGACGACATCTTCGCTTGAATTGGAGAGGTTGTCCGCTATGATCACTTCATAGCCGGCGGCTTGTAATTCAACCACGGTATGCGAACCGATATAGCCTGTTCCGCCCGTTACTAAGATTTTCTTCTTCATAATCATTGTTGTTTTATATTATTCCCTGTTGGAGTTTTCCCCGCCGGCGGCGGTGATGAGCGGCAAAGATAAAGAATTAAATTAAATACCTCAGGTAGCCCGGTAACGCCCGCCTCCGTTCATTGTAAGGCAACGAGCGTATCACGTAACTTATAGTACTTTTGCGAAAAAATGATGATGGACGGAGTAAGAACAATAAATTATTCAAATATTTTCCTGTCGCACTTCACCGACAACGCTCAAATGTGTATCCCAACTGCAGTGGAGCACTGTCTCGTGTACATTTATTCGGGCGAACTGGAAGTTAATGAAAGAGGGGAAATAACAAAAATCCACAGTGGCGAGTGCGTTTTTATCCGCAAGGACAACCGTGTCGGCATAACAAAACAACCGAAAAACGGTGAACAGTTCAAATCCGTTTTTCTCAGTTTCCCGCGTGAATTTCTGCGTGAATTTTATCAGACGCTGGATAAAAAGCAACTCCCCGAAGATGTAAAAAGGCACGAAGTCAGTTTGCAAAAATTGCCGTTACGTCCCGATATTACAAGCCTGTTTGAATCCATGACGCCCTATTTCGATTCGACGATAGCGCCCACTCCCGAACTCATCCGACTGAAACTGACGGAAGGCATGTATGTGCTGTTGAATACCGACCGGAACTTTTATTCATCGCTTTTCGACTTCACCGAACCGTGGAAAATCGACATCCTTAACTTTATGAACGAAAACTATATGTACGACCTTTCGATAGAAGAAATAGCTTCATTCACCGGACGAAGCCTTGCTTCATTCAAACGCGATTTCAAAAAAATATCAACCCTTCCTCCGCAAAAATGGCTGATGGGAAAACGGCTGAACGTGGCTTTCGATAAAATCCGCAACGAACGCCGGAAAGCATCCGACGTATGTTTCGAGGTCGGCTTCAAAAACCTGTCGCACTTTTCAAAAGCGTTTAAGAAACAGTTTGGCTATCCGCCCGCACAAATATAAAATCCCGATTGAGCCTTTAGGATAAGCATATTTGAGCCGCAGGGATAAGTAACCTGTGCGGCTTCCTCCTTACTTTACGCCGTGAAATTTTTAAAATAACGTATAATAGAAAGCGTAAAGATGAAAAAGATTTTTTTGACGACAATCCTGCTGAGCCTCATGCTTGTACCGGCGATGGCGCAGCACAATCACGCCCACTCGTACGAGGGGCGCGTTCACGCGAAAGGTATGGCAATGTTTTCCAAAGACGGCGGTTTTCAGCCCTACGAATTTACGCGCCACGCGGTGGGCGACAACGACATCCTGATAGAAATCCTCTACGCGGGAATATGCCACAGCGACATACACAGCGCCAAAAGCGAATGGGGCGAAACGGTTTACCCGATTGTACCGGGACACGAAATCGTCGGTCGCGTAGTGCAGACCGGTGAAAACGTGAGCAAGTTCAAAGTCGGCGACCATGCCGGCATAGGATGCATCATAAACTCGTGCTGGCAGTGCGAATACTGCAAAGCAGGCATGGAGCAGTTTTGCAAACGTGGAATGATAGTAAGTTTTGCCTCTCCCGATTACCTCCACGACAACGAACTGACGAACGGCGGCTTTTCAAACAACTATGTCATATCGGAAGACTATGCCCTGAAAATTCCGCAAAATACCGATTTGAAGCGGGTTGCATCATTGCTTTGCGCAGGCATTAACGTCTGGGCGCCTATTCATTTTTCGCAGGTTAAGCGCGGCGACACGGTTGGCGTCGCGGGATTCGGAGGCTTGGGGCATATGGCGGTAAAGTACATGGTTCAGATGGGAGCGAAAGTTACCGTGTTC
>JAIRZN010000137.1 GCA_031267205.1 Tannerellaceae bacterium
CTGTGGCAGGCGCTCGAATCCCGCAACAACGACGGCGGCGTGAGCATCATGACAGCGCAGATGCCGCAGACAGGACCGGCGGACGATGCTTACCTCAAATCCTTTGAAACCGTAAAGGAAATCATCGGCGGAATACGCACCGTCCGCCTCCGCAGGAATATTCCGGCTAAGGAAATGCTCAACCTCCTCTGTGCAGGCAATCACGACGACGCCTTTAATCCCGTTACGGAAAAAATAGGCCTCGTCACGTTCGATTCTCCCGCCGAAGACACCGCATCGAAAGTATCCTTCCTCGTCGGCACAACAGAATACGCCATCCCGCTACTCAGGAAGATCGACACGGAAGAAGAGCTGTCCAAACTGAACGCAGAGCTCCTCTACCAGCAAGGCTTCCTTGATATAGTCGTCCGGAAGCTGAACAACGCGAACTTTGTCGACAAAGCCCCCGCCAACGTCATCGAAGCTGAACGCCGTAAGCAAGCCGACGCCGAGAGCAAGATAAAAAGCATCCAAGAAGCCATCGCCGCCCTAAGCTGAGGCATAATTAAATACAATACCTTATGAGAGCGACCTGCTGTCTGATGATCCTCCTCTTCTGCAACGCCTGCACCTCCATACGTTATATGGAGATAGAAACCTACAACCCGTCGGAAGTCACCTACCCCGCAGGCGTCCGCAGAGCGCTCATCGTCAATAACGCACTCCCGCAACCGGCAAATACGGGCTACGAGTTCATTTTCATGGGACAAGCCCAAGACACCTGCACGGCCAATGCCGACAGCGCCCTCTTTGACGCTGCACGAGCCTTAGGCGTCGCTATCGCAGAAACAGATTTCTTCGACGACGTACTCTTCTTCCACGAAGGAACGCGCCATGACGAATCCTTCCTCGAAGACGCACGGCTGAGCCGCGACCTTGTCCAATCCCTTTGCGAAGATGCGGACGCCGACGCCGTCATCTCCCTCGACCGCCTACTGTTCGTGACCGGAAAAAGAATCTCAAGCCACGCCGAAGGCTACGTCACCGGAAGTATCGACATACAAATCGAAGGCGTCGTGCGCAGCTACCTGCCCGGCAGGACAAACCCGGTTGTCACGATCACAGTCTCCGACAGTGTCTCCTTCTTTGAAGAAGCAATGAACGTCGAAATCCTGTCCTCCATCCTGCCTTCCCCCGAAGAAGCCCTGCGAATAGCCGGCGAATATGCCGTGCGGAAAGTATACCGCGCCTTTACGCCGCATTGGGAAACCGGCCTCAGGTGGTACTTCACCGGCATGGGCGCGCGCTGGAAAGAAGCAGCCGCATACGCCGGAAGCGAAAAGTGGGACAAAGCCGCCGAACGCTGGCAATACATATACAACCATACGCCTCCTCATTCCGGCAATAAAGCCAAAGCGGCAGCCAACCTCGCCCTCGCCGCCGAGATGGAAGGAAACTTTGACGCCGCGCTCGAATGGGCGAAAACCTCGCGCGACTTATTCGCCCCGAACAATGAAAGCGAAACCTCGAACGCCCGAAAACAGACGCTATACATCGCTACCCTCGAACAGCGCATCTTGAACGAGAAGAAACTAAATTTGCAAATTAGAAAGTAAGAAAGCCCGCTACTTTAAAATTTATTTATACTTTTGCTCCGTCTTTAAAAAAGGAAAGATCAGAAACAACATGAGTGCAAGCAACGCAAAGGTTCAGTCGGTAATAGAGAACATGTTCACCTCGGCAATAAAGAAGCTGACGGCGGACGAATCAGGCAGCCTTTTAAGCGACATGTACGTCATGGCGGATGTGGAAGACGGAGAAGTCCAGGTCTTCGGCGAAGATGAAAAACTTCTGGAAAAAGTCGTAATCTTTGACTGGATCAACGGCAACGCAGATACCCTGCGGAAGAGAGTAATACCGGTTCTCAAAGCAATGCTTACCTCTCTCAACGCCAAGAGGCACTTCAATCACGCCTGCTTCCTGCATCCGTTCTCGGTAAGCTTAGTAGACGAAAACTTCGCAGTGACGGAAGAGCTACTCTTTATCGGTGACGATACCTTCAGGTTGGACGACCCCTTGCTCAAGGATTTGGACGCCGAGTTGGACGCTTTCCTCAAAGACCTCCTTTCGGATATGCCGAAATAGCTCAGTTGGTAGAGCAATTCATTCGTAATGAATAGGTCGCCGGTTCGAGTCCGGCCTTCGGCTCATCTCATTAAGCAGTTGCAATTCGCGACTGCTTTTTTTATAACCCCAAGATGTCCATTGGCCGGATCGAGCATATTGCGTTTCGATTCTTTCACAGAGTTTACTAATCCGATTATGTTCCGGCGAGCAGTTTCTTGTATCTCATCAAGGCTTCCACGTAATAGTAGTCGGCATACGTAAGCGGCACGTCGACTTCCGAACCGCCGGGCAGGTGACCGACGCTGTGCATGAGTATGAAGTTGCCGTTTTCGCCCGGGGCGGCCGTGTATTCCGGCGAGGCGAGGGTGCGTATCTGCTTCTCGGCTACGTTCAAGTATTGCGTGGCGAGGGCTTCGTCTACGTAACCGCTCAACTCGATGAGGGCGGAGCAGATGATGGCGGCGGCCGAGGCGTCGCGCAATTCGCCGGGTATGCCGGGTGCATTGAGATCCCAGTAGGGTATGTAATCGTCCGGCATATTCGGATGTGACAGGAGGAAGCCGGCGATATGCTTGGCCTGCTTGAGGTAGCGTACATCCTGCGTTTCGCGGTAAGCGACGGTATATCCGTACAATCCCCAGGCTTGCCCGCGCGCCCAGGCGGATTCGTCGGCGTAGCCCTGATGGGTTTGCTTCGCGTGCGGCAGGCCGGTTATGCTGTCATACGAAACGACGTGATACGAACTGTAATCCGGGCGGAAATGCTGCTCCATTGTCTTATCGGCATGGCTGACGGATATGTCGTAATAACGCCTGTCGCCCGATTCCCGTGCAGCGTGGAAGAGCAACTCAAGGTTCATCATATTGTCGATGATTACAGGATACTGCCATTGTCCGCCGTTGGTATGATCCCATGAGCGTATGAGGCCGATGGCGGGATTATAGCGTGTGGCGAGCGAGGTGGCGCCTGTGAGCAACACTCGGAGGCAGGCTGTGTCGCGGGTGAGGCGAAAGGCATTGCCGAAGCTGCAATAGAGCATGAAGCCCAGGTCGTGGGTGCGGGTATTGTATTGCTCTTGAGCTATGCGCGAGGTATATTCTACGGCATAGTCCAGAAGTTCGGGCTTGGGGTCGTTTTCGTAAAGATACCATAAGAGTCCGGGGAAGAAGCCGCTGCACCACCATTGGGAATCGGAGCCTATATCTTTGCCGCCGGCAAATGAGCGGGGCAATGCTTCGTTGTCGCCGGCGTACTTCAGGGCCATGCCCAGAGCTTGTTTTTCGGCGAGATTCAGAGCCTGGTCGATCACTTCCTGCACAGGTCTCTCCACGCTCTGCCCACAGGATGTCGCGAGCAGGCATACGGCCAGTATGTTGAGCAAAATGATTTGTTTCATTGTTTTATTGTTTAAGGCTTGCTTCGCGTACTTTACCGTAGGGAACTCCTTCGCTCCATTTTGGGAAATAGCCGTCGTTGGACAGGCGCAGGCCTATGCCGTAGAGCAGGTATATGTCGTCCAACGCTCCGCTTACGTTCCACCACGAGTGATATTCGTCGGTCGGCTGGTGATAGGTACGCCGTTCGCCGAGCGCAACTCTCTCCTCGTCCACCGCCTTCGGGTCGAGGTAATCGCGTCCTCCGCTGGCTATGACAACAGGCACGCCGACCTTTGCAAAGTTGAAATGATCCGAACGGAAATAGCCTCCGCCGGTCTGGTTGGTAGCCGGCTTGACGGTGCGTCCCTGAGTGGCTGCGGCCTCCGTCACATACCTGTCGATGTCCGAATCGCCCGCCGCTCCGAGAGTGATGTCGCGGGTGCGGTGACGTGGGGCGTACGCATCCATATTAAGGTTGAGTGCGGTCTTGTTCACAGGGTAAAGCGGATGTGTAGCGTAGTATTCTGAGCCGATAAGTCCCGATTCTTCGCCGGTAACGGCCAGGAAGAGTATAGATCTGCGTTGGCGCTGTGGGAGTTGGTTGAAGCGGTTAGCTATTACGAACAATCCCGCTACGCCGGATGCATTGTCGCTGGCGCCGTTGTATATACTGTCGCCGTTTATAGGTATGCCGATGCCGAAGTGATCCCAGTGAGCCGAATAGACCAAGTATTCGTCCTTGAGGTCTGTCCCGGGAAGTATGCCGGCCACGTTAGCAGAGTTCTCCACTTTGGCGTCGTTGACGAGCTCGATCGTGCTCCTTAGTCCGAGCGTAAAGCCTTTGAAACCCTTCTTTTGGGCGGCGGCGAAGGCATCGTCGTAGGATAGTCCCGCCTTTTCAAACATGAGCTTTGCCGAGGCGTTGCTGACCCATCCCTTGAAGGCGAGGACTTCGCTATCGGAGTACAGGCTTATGTTTTTGCCCGCCCACGAGTTCTGCACCACGCTCCAGTCATACGAAGCCGGACCGGTTTCATGTATGACCAAAGCTGCGGCCGCGCCCTGCCGGTTGGCCTCTTCAAACTTGTAAGTCCATCTGCCGTAGTAAGTCATATTCTTCCCGCGGAAAAGATTGTCGTCGTAATAACCCGGATCGTTGACGAGGATGACGGCTATCTTGCCCTTCATGTCTATACCTTCGTAATCGTTCCATCCGTATTCCGGAGCGTTGATACCGAAGCCTGCGAAGACGTATTCGGCCTTCGAGAGCTTGAGGTTCCTGTCGCTGCGCTGTGACCAGAGGATGAAATCGGTAAAGGGCTTGAGCGTGGCGTCGCCCTTACGACCGTTAAGCGTGATTTCGTTCTTCTTGATTTGCGTTTTTACGTTCAGCAGCGGGACTTGCTGGAAGTAACTGTCTCCGTTTGCCGGCAATAGTCCGAGCGACTTAAACTTATCGGCTATGTAGTTAACCGTAAGCGGTTCGTGCTCGGATAAGGGCCTGCGGCCGCCGAATTCGTCGGAAGCAAGCGTCTGTATCGCGTCGCGAAACAGAGTCTCGTCGGTAATCTCCTGTGCTTTGGGCATAGCGCATATTCCGAGTAGGAAGAGGGCTATCGCCTGTCTGATTGGTTTCATTTTAGTTGTATTAAAGATTATAATTATTTCTATTTTACCCGGCCTGTCGCCCGAAGGTTACCGACGAAGGCTACGAGCAGGTGTGCGGCGCGGCGGGATGCCCCCGGCTCACCGAGCAGGCGGATCACCTCGCCGTACCCGCCAAGCATGCCGGCGCGATAAGCTTCGTCGTCCAAGATACGCCTCAACTCGTCGCCTATCGCCCTTCGCGAGAAGCGGTCGGCATATAGTTCCCTGACTATTTCCCTTCCCGCAATCAGGTTGACGAGCGAGATATACGGCGTGTGGAAGAAGCGGCGGAAGATGAAGCCCGACAACTTTGGCAACGGAGTGCGGTAACAAACCACCTGCGGGACGCGGAAAAGGGCCGTTTCGAGCGTCGCCGTACCTGACGTCACTAATGCCGCGCAACTATGATTCAGCAGGGCGTATGTCTTGCCCGACACGACGCATACCTCACGGCCTCCGGCATACTTCGCGTAACATCGCGCGTCGATACCCGGCGCTCCGGCGACAACAACCTGGTAGCCCTCGCACGAGGCGGCCGCATCCAGCATGGCCGGAAGGTTATCCTTTATCTCCTGATGGCGGCTGCCTGCAAGGACAGCGATGACGGGCAGGACGGGCGACAGGTTTTCGTCCCGTAGAAAAGTCTCCCCACCCTCCGCCTGCTGCTTGTATAAGGCGACGGAATCGACGGACGGGTTGCCGACATAATCGACCTCGTAGTTGAGGCCGCCGTAAAAGTCCTTTTCAAAGGGAAGGATGCAGAACATACGGTCGATATAACGGCGGAAATCCCTTATACGATACTTCTTCCATGCCCATATCTTGGGAGATATATAGTAGCATACGGGCAGCCCCAGCTTCGTCTTTGCATATTTGGCTATCCTGAGGTTAAAGCCCGGATAGTCTATCAAAACGACAACGTCGGGACGATACCGGCGTATGTCCCCGCAACATACCCGCATGTTGCGAAGTATGGAGCGAAGATTGAGCAATACGGGAATAAGGCCCATGAAAGCCATCTCGCGGTAATGCTTCACGAGAACCCCCCCCGCAGCCTGCATCAAGTCACCCCCCATGAAGCGGAAGTCGGCCGAAGGGTCTTCATTCCTGATCTCCGCCATCAAATTAGAAGCGTGCAAGTCGCCTGAGGCTTCGCCGGCTATAAGGTAGTACTTCATTTGTTGTATAAATTACGGTATACATATTTAAACAAATATACCGTGCAAAGATACATGATAAAGCCGTAATAACGCAAAGAATAATCAGGGCGTGCCCCCGCCTGCGGCGGGGTCGGGCTATCCGCTACAAGTCCTCGCCAGCGTATGGCAGGTGCCTACCTATAAGGCCTGCCGTATCGCTAAGGCTCTTCGCGTGAGGGATAGTAGCGGAAAGCCCGGAGTGAGCGTAGCGAGCGAGGACTTGTAGCGGAAAGCCACATTTCGCGCTAACTAATTGCAACACAGTATTGATCCTAAAAACAGGTAACGAATAAGTAACGTTCCTAACGCTATCTTATGCTGTATTTTGCATTACGACAAATAACTCTTGATACCTGCCAAAGATACGAATAAACCGTGAATCTGACAGGTAAATTGTGATTTAACTTACAAAGTATACCCTGCGCACAGCCTCTTGACCGTTTGCAGGGTATTTCCTTAGAGGAACGTAAATCAGGCGGCGGTTTCCTCATCCACCGTATGCAGAAGTTCCTCCTCCTCTTGCGGGATGTCGCCGACGTATGCAACCTGAGTTCTACACATGCGGTTTTCGGTGGCCTTTACCGTTGGTTTTTCAATAATTTGAAGTTCGACAACTTCACCCTTGATATAGAT
>JAIRZN010000049.1 GCA_031267205.1 Tannerellaceae bacterium
GAGCATCGTGTATAAAAAATATGACAATGTCTTTTTCATCTTCTTCTGTTTTAATTAATTATTATTTTGACTCCCAATCCTGCAAGCGTTTGGAACTTACCGACGGACGAACCGTCGAGCAAGCGTTCCCTGACTCCGGCCAGCAATACAATCCGATTGCTTAAATAGAGTTCCGTTTCGAGCGTCAGGGCGCCGCCGTAGAGAAAACCGTCTTTGTTGGCGATGGTTGCGCCGTCGTCAAGCAGTTTCCTGTTCCAATTAACGGTTTCGTATCCCCCAACAGCCGACAGGCCAAGTGATACGACAAACGTTTTGCGCCAGTTGGAGAGGCATTTCAGGTAGTATCCGGCATCGAGGGTTAATTGCGCCTGCGGGATGTCTGTCATCTTATAGTTATGCCGTTTTTCGAGGTATTCCACGCCTATCAGCCAGCGGTCGGTGCGCCGGGTGTACTGCGAAAAGGCGAAGCCGGCATAAAGGCCGTCCTTGGGTGCTATGCCTGCTGTAAGTTGTATGCCTCGCATTCCGGGGAGGTACCGCTGTGCGGAAACCTCCCCCGGCATAGCGTTACACAGAACAATGACCACAAACAACACTGACCACTTCATTTTAGTTTCACCGTTAGGTTGTCTATCACCTCTGCGCGTACCAGATCAGCGTTTTCTACCGTCATAGTCTGGTTGCGACCGCCGTCCTTTTCCATCAGTTCGATGACTAGCTGCTTGTCGTTCGGGATTGTGAATTTTGGCAGGGCAAATACCGTCCTCTCTTCTCTTCCCCCGGCGACAGTAGTCACCTGGTTATAGCTGCGAAGCGGGATAATCACCTGTTCCTGCATGGCGGTGCGTTTGGCAACCTTTTTATCTACTATCCTGAAAACAAGATAGTCTGTGCTGAAGGATACAGTAGAGGTGTTTTTTAGCTGGAGATGGAAGAACAGCAACTCATTATGCGAATAAAGCCCTTTTAAAAGGCACTGTATACCGAAATTTTTACTACCTATGTGCTTAACCTTCGTCCGGTTGTTGCCGTGTATGGTTTCCATGATAAGCCGCACAATGTAGGGCGATTCGCCGCCCATGTCGGAGAGGTAAACGGGCAGTTCGTTGCCGGGCCTGTTTTCCGTGTTCCAGCCATGCAGGAAGTCCGACATTTCTACCGAGAGCTTGACCGGCTCGTCGGCATACTTGACGTTAAATGTGTAGTACGAGCCGTCTTCGGTGATGACCGAGAGGTTGGTTTCCTTGCGGAAACGCTCCGTTGCAGCCTTTACCCTCAGCACATTATCCGCGCCGTCGGCTTTGGCCGCGAGCAGGTCGATAGAGCCTAAATCGACATAGCGAATCGCCGCCGGAAAGATGATATGCACCGTCTTTGCAAACGTCACCTCCAGTCCATAAGGCGGAATCATGCGGTTGAAAGTCATGGGACGGGTGAAACCCTCGTAAAGATCGCCCGTAGTGGGGGCTGTTTCATGCACATTTTCCTGTGCGTTAACTGAAATTACGCCTGCAAGGATGGCAAGCATTAAAAAAATCTGTTTCATCGTAGATTATTTATTAATTAATATAAGTTCGACATAAGCGTCTGTTCTGCTTCCTTATGATAGGTCTAAAGACTTATTGCTTCACAGTCCTAATTTGGAAGCAGGAATACCTTGTAACCGGCCTTCAGGTGTACTTTTACTTCGCGGAGTTTCTTTGCCGTAAACTGCGAAACGCCTTGTATCAGGTTGCGCCCCATGTCGGCGACAAACTGCTCGCCGGCATCACTATTCATATTGAAACTTGTCCCGGCTGACGTTCCCATATTGGCGGCAATCTCTTTGGCGGCGCTCAGCTCCTGAAGGTTAGGGATGAAGATGCCTTCTTGTCCGTCCGTATCGTACACCGTCAGGTCAATGGGCATGATTGTAGCCCTGTACTCCATGTGCGTGCGGTTAACATCCCGGTAGGCCTGTGCGGAATGTTCGATTGACGACGTCGGACGGCTTTTTGCACTACCCGTTACGGCCGTTTTAGTTTTTGCCGGCTCGCTGTCGAGCAAAACCAAATCATCCTGCGCAGCTTGCGTTTCGCTACCGTCCAGCATGGCCGTAAAATCCGAGAGCGAACGCATCCTTTCGGCCTGCTTCTGTCGTAACTGCTCCTGCTCGTAGGCGTCGCGTTTGTCGCCGATTATGCCCTCTTCCTTTGGCTGCGGAATATCGGCGTTGAAGCCCGCTGTCTGTTCCATCTTTGCCTTTTCGTCCTCCGAAGGCGCAAAAATCAGATAGATGCTGCCTGCGCATATGATTCCCATAAGTGCAAAGACGGCGTACTTTTTCACTCTTTGCCGTTGCTCGCCGGATAGTCCGGGCTTATTGTCATTTGTTCGATTTTCCGTATTCATACATTTTTTGTTTTAATAAATTGATACTGTCGATTTCCTGTTGCTTCAAAAACTCCTTGCCGGCATCCCTTCTACCTGCACTGTAAATGGAACCGGCAATAAACCATATGTTCACCACGCACGAAGCGATGACAAGAAATACAATTGCAAACAACCTCACGTCGGGCGAAGGACGCAGACATAGCCGGCGAAGGCCGTAGGTCAGTTCGTCCCATATATCACGCAATTGGGTTATCATTTTATCCTTCATACCTCTCCTCCCTTTAACGGTCAATGACGCGCAAGTCACGATTTTCGACAATCTCGAAGGCTTCCATCGTGAAGCCGTGCGGATTGTTGTCCGAACGTACCGAATTGATAAGGTTGCAGCGCGTTACAAGGCTGCGTTCGGTGATATTGCTTTCGCGGATAATCATCTGCCGGGCATACGTTACCACCTTATAAGGATAGGTGTCAAAGTTGCAGGCGACACTGTCCACTTGCAAAGCCTGGTTGATATTGCCGCTGATTATACGATTGTAAAACCCCTTTTCCTGCAAGTCTTTATAATAGCCGAAGGCCGATTTGTCGACAAGGAACAACGCGCGGCGGATATTCCCCTCGATAGCGTTCTTGTCGGGCGAGAGCGTGAAAAAAAGCTCGTGGAAACGCTTCACATGCTCGCGGGCTTCGACGGGACGGTTTTGCGACAAGTCCTGCGAAAGGGCAAGCATAAGCGATTTGCCGCCGTCGAGCACATATATTTTATGCCTCTGTGCTTCGGCAAAACCATAGGCGCTCCAAAGCGAGTAACCCACAATTGCGGCGCAGAGCACGATAAACACAATCCCGAAAAAGCGGATTTGTTTGAATGATGTTTCAATATTCTTTAATGACTTAAATTCCATAATTTTTATTTCTTGGTTCCTGATTCTTTATTATCTCCATTTTCTCCATTTCCTTTATTCTCTTTGCGTTTTGCCAGTTGCCCGGTTATGTTCCCCGATATTGCGCCGGCCACACCTCCTGCCGCCGCGCCTGTCCTGGCCGCCGTCGTTTGAAGATTGCGGTTGTATGCCCCCATGCCGCCGGCTGAGATTATCCAGTTAGCTACCGTCGGAATCGTGAAATACCCCACTATTCCTATCAGCATGAATATCAGATACACCGTATTGGAAGCATCTATCGAGAAGTTGGGATTGCTATCAAATTCCGATATATCGTTCCGAAGCATAAGTGTGAATCCTTGCAAGTATGGAACTGAACAGGTCGGAAACGGGAAGCCAGAGATAAACGCTTATGTATCGGCATATCCACTGTGTGAGTGTCGACTGAAAGCCGTCATAGACCGATATAGCGAAGGCTATCGGGCCTAATATGGCAAGGACTATCAGGAAGAATGTCCGTATGGTGTCGACGACAAGGGCGGCGGCCTGGAAAAGAATTTCCAGCAGTTCGCGAAACCAGTCCCTGATGCTCTTTTTCAGGTCATACATACCGCGTTCCACGTGCATCTCAACCCATATTGCAAGGTCGCCCGGACTCCACCCAAGCTCCTCCAACTGACGGTCGAACTCCTCGTTTGAGACGAGGTAGGCCGTTTCGGGATCGCGCATCATGGCTTCGTATTCGAGCCGGTCTTTCTGCCTGCGGTATTCCTCCATGTCCATGACCTGCGATTCGAGCATCTGGTTGCAGCCCTTGACTACCGGCGACACGACCGCATTGATCGTTCCCAAAACAAAGGTGGGGAA
>JAIRZN010000140.1 GCA_031267205.1 Tannerellaceae bacterium
TTGCGTACCTTGTCGTGATGAGCGTCATTGGATGGCCGGGCGACAAACCGGAGGCCGACTATACGCAATACTTCGTCATCATGGGCATATCGCTTGCCGCTATCCTCATGCTGCGTTACCTTCAGATACGCCGCATGAAGTGGCGGGAGGGTCGGAAAAAGCAATCCTGAATACGTTTTTGTTGCTCTTTCCGTTATATATAAGAAATTTCTCTATATTTGTACTAATTAATAGCAGGTAAAGGTATGAGAGTTGTTTTTTGTTTTTTGCTGGCGACAGGTTTTGTAATCACGACATCGTCCGCCTTGCACGCTCAACAGGCGAACGGTCAGTCCGACGCCGTAAGGAAAGAAGCGACAACGACGCCTGCGATAGAAGTCATCGCCGTTGACAACCGTATCAAGGTATCGAACGCCCCTGTCGGCAGCCGGCTTGAGATATACAGCGTAGTAGGCATCAAGGTGGCGGACATAGAGATGAAGCAGTCTTGCGGCGAGTACGTTGTAAACATAGCAAAGGGGTATTACATTATCCGTATTGGGGAAACCGTAAGGAAAGTAGCGATTCGATAACGGAATCCGGGATGTTCAGATAGACAAGTATGAGGAAATCTACCATTTGGTTATTAGCGTTCGTGTTGGCATTCGCCTTTGCCGGCCTGCTTTACCTGCAAGTAACATATGTGGGTGAAATCCTTAAGACGCGCAGCGAACAATTCAACGAGACGGTCAAGAAATGCCTGCTGCAAGTATCCAAGAACCTGGAGTTGGACGAAATGAGCAAATACGTAGAAGAGGACATAAACAGGGACATCAGCAATTATCAGCGTCAGGGCATATCGCCTATACCGGACATAAGGGAACACTTCCGCTTCGAGATGTCGAACTCGGCCGGCTCAATGCAAAGCCGGATGGAGTTGCAGGGCAGCATCACAAGTTCGCAACGTATGCCGCTTGCCTCGTCCAACCTCCAAAGGCCGCCGTCGAACAACATAGTAACTACCTCAAAGGAATTTCACGACGCCTATATGCGCCGCTACATCTACGACAGGGCGCTGATGCAGGAAGTTTTGTTCAACAAACTCAACACTTCCAACCTGAGGCCGATAGAAGAGCGGATCAATTTCAAGTCGCTGAGCAACTATCTGAACACGGAGTTCAAGAACAGCGGCCTTGACCTGCCGTTCGTATTCTCGGTCATTAATAAAGATGGAGCTACGGTGCACCAGAGCGGCGAGGTCAAGAAGACGCCGATAGCGTCGGACGTGCAGACTGTGGTGCTGTTTCCGAACGATCCACCGTCGCGGCAGAATTATATGCGAGTGTTTTTTCCTACGAAGCAGAACTATATATTCAGTGAAGTAACGTTCATCGTCCCTTCGGTAATATTTTCACTGATGCTGTTAGTCACGTTTATCTTTACATTATATATAGTGTTTCGTCAGAAGAAACTATCGGAGATGAAGACCGACTTCATAAACAATATGACGCATGAGCTGAAGACGCCGGTGTCGACTATATCCTTAGCCGCGCAGATGCTCAAGGACTCGGATATTACGAAAAGCCCGGACGTGTTCAAACACATATCGGGAGTTATAAACGACGAGACGAAGCGTCTGGGCTTCTTAGTCGAGAAGGTGCTTCAAATGTCTTTGTTCGAACGTCAGAGAGCGACCCTCAAGTTGAAGGAGATAGACGCCAACGATCTGATAGCCGGCATAGCCAAGACTTTCGCCCTGAAAGTGAAGAAATACGAAGGGACGATAGACGTAGATCTGAGGGCGGCGAACTCGGACATATACGTCGACGAGATGCACCTGACCAACGTACTGTTCAACCTGATGGACAACGCCGTGAAATACCGCCGCAAGGAAGTCCCGCTCAAACTGATGGCCCGCACGTGGAACGATAACGGCAAACTGCTAATATCCGTAGAAGACAACGGTATCGGGATAAAGAAAGAATACCTCAAAAAGGTATTCGACCGCTTCTTCCGCGTACCTACCGGCAATGTGCACGATGTGAAAGGCTTCGGCCTCGGACTTGCCTACGTGCGCAAGATGCTGGAAGATCATAGCGGCAGCATACGCGCCGAGAATGGTCCCGGCAATATAGGAACGAAATTTATTATTACTTTACCTTTTATAAAAAAATGATTATGGAAGAGAAACTGAAGATTTTATTTTGCGAAGACGACGAGAACCTGGGCATGTTGTTAAGAGAATACCTCCAGGCTAAAGGGTATATCACAGACTTGTTCCCCGACGGAGAAGCGGGCTTGAAGGGGTTCTTAAAGGCTAAGTACGACCTTTGCGTACTGGACGTCATGATGCCTAAGAAGGATGGTTTTGCCCTGGCGCAGGAAATCCGTTCGATGAACCCCGAAATACCTGTAATATTCCTTACGGCTAAGACAATGAAGGAAGATATACTCGAAGGATTCAAGATCGGGGCTGATGATTACCTGACTAAGCCTTTCAGTATGGAAGAGCTATTGCTGCGTATCGAAGCTATCCTGCGCCGCGTAAAAGGGAAAAAGCTCAAGGATATTCCTTTTTACAAGCTGGGCAATTTCATGTTTGATACCCAGAAACAGACCTTGTCGATCGGCGATAAGACGACCAAGCTGACAACTAAGGAATGTGAACTGCTGAGCCTCCTTTGCGCCCATGCAAACGAAATCCTTGAACGTAACTATGCATTGAAGACTATTTGGGTAGACGACAACTACTTTAACGCCCGCAGCATGGATGTGTATATAACCAAACTGCGCAAGTTGCTCAAGGAGGATACTGCTATTGAGATTATCAATATCCACGGGAAGGGATATAAACTCATCACCCCGTCGGCCGAAGAGCAGTCTAAGGATGACGGCGTTCATGTACTCTAAGACCTAAAGAAGCAGAGTATGCATAAGATACTTATTTGTACGCTTGGGCTGTGGGCGGGAGTCCTGTGCTCGCTATATGCTGCGGAAGAGGCGCGCTTGTTGCGCTTCCCGGCGACTAACGGATACGATATCGTGTTCTCATACGCCGGAGATTTGTATAAAGCGCCCCTCAGCGGTGGCGAGGCCTCAAGACTGACGTCGCACGTCGGGTACGAAATGTTCCCGCGCTTCTCGCCCGACGGTAAAACAATCGCTTTCACCGGACAATACGACGGTAATACCGAGGTCTACACCATCCCTTTGACCGGAGGCGAACCGTTAAGATTGACTTACACCGCGACAAACAGCCGCGATGACCTCGGAGACCGTATGGGCCCTAATAACATCGTAATGACCTGGACGCCGGACGGCAATCGCATCGTCTATCGCAACCGTATAGGAAGCGGATTTGAAGGACGCCTGCACACAGTAGGCAAAGGCGGAGGCCTGTCGGAATCCATACCCTTGCCTGAAGGCGGATTCTGCAGCTACTCGCCGGACGGCAGACGGATGGCGTACAACCGAGTAATGAGGGAGTTCCGTACCTGGAAGTATTACAAAGGCGGCATGGCCGACGATATATGGATATATGACCCGGCTAACAAGTCGGTGGAGAACGTTACACACAACGATGCCCAGGATATTATACCAATGTGGGTCGGCGATAACGTCTTCTTCCTCTCCGACCGCGACCGCACAATGAATATATTCGTCTACAATACCGTAAGCAAACAGACGGACAAGGTAACAGCCTTCACCGACTACGACGTGAAGTTCCCTAGCGTACACGGCAACACCATCGTCTTCGAAAATGGCGGCTACCTCTACAGGATGGACGCCGTCACGCGTATCCCGCAAAAGGTAAACATCACCCTCGCATCGGATAATATATACGCCAGAAGCGAAATAAAGGACGCCGCGCAATACCTATCGGCCGCAAGTCTCTCGCCCGACGGCGAACGCTTGCTCATCACGGCAAGAGGCGAAGTCTTCGACCTGCCTGCCGAAAAGGGTGTTACCAAAAACATCACACGCACGCCCGGAGCGCATGAACGCTCGGCACAATGGTCGCCTGATGGGAAATACATCGCCTATATATCCGACCTAACCGGTGAAACCGAACTCTTTATCCAGGATGCCGACGGCAAGAAAATACGCCGGCTCACTTCCAACAACGACACCTATATCCGCTCCTTTGACTGGAGCCCGGACGCGGCGACGATCGTTTATACCGACAGGAAAAACCGTATCAACTTACTCGATATAGCCTCCGCTAAGCGCACAATAGTGTTGCAAGACCCCGTGAGCGAAATACGGGGCGTTGTGTTCTCGCCCGACAGCAAGTGGCTGACCTACTCGCGTGTCGGCTCTAACGATATGTCGGTAGTCTACGTATACAGTATAACGTCGGGAAAAGAGTATCCGGTCACCGACAAATGGTACGATTCCTTCTCGCCTGTCTTCAGCGTCGACGGGAAGTACCTCGTCTTCTCCTCTGCACGCGACTTTGAACCTGTCTACGGCTCTACCGAGTGGAACCATATCTATGATGATATGAACGGCGTATACCTGGCCTTGTTGTCAAAGGACACGCCTTCCCCATTCCTGCCCGTAGATGCCGGAGTAACGCCGGCAAAAAAGGCGGAAGAGAAGAAGGACAGCACCGTCATCTTCGACCCCGAAGGAATAACAGACCGCATCATAAAACTGCCCCTTAAAGCCGGCTCATACCGCTCCTTACACGCTCGCGCCGAAAAGGTATTCTACACCATAGACGGCAATACCAAACTCTACGACCTCAAAAAGCAAAAGGAGGAAGACGTAGCTACCGGCGCTTCCATGAACATAGGGCCGGGCCGCAAAAAGGCTCTCTTCACCAAAGGGCATACCTTGTTCGTAACCGATATCCCGACAGGTAAAATAGAACTTAAGGATGAAGTCAACCAGGCGAACATGAAAATTACTACCGATTACTCGCAAGAGTGGACGCAGATTTTCAACGAAGCATGGCGCGCAATGAGGGACGGATTCTATCTCGAAAGTATGCATGGAACGGACTGGACGGCCATGAAACGTAAATACGAAGTCCTTGTGCCGCACGTGAAGAACCGCTTAGACCTCAACTACGTAATAGGCGAGCTAATCGGCGAACTCAACTGCGGACACGCCTACATCTCACCTGGCGAACTGAACAGGGCCGAACGTATCCGGACTGGATTACTCGGTGCGGAAGTCAGTCGGGACGCAGCCAACGGCGTCTTTAAAATAGAGAAAATACTCGCCGGCGCATCCTGGAGCAATGATCTGCGCTCACCTCTTACCCAGCCGGGTATAGACGCTAAAGTTGGAGACTATATACTGGCTATCGACGGCGTGCCGACCAATACCGTCAACGATATGTACAGCCTCTTAGTCGGAAAGGCCGGAACACCTACCGAACTCCTCCTCAACTCCAAACCGACGGCCGACGGCGGAGCGCGCAAAATCGTGATACTCCCGCTCGAAGAGGAATACTCGCTCTATCACTATAACTGGATACAGGATAACATACGTAAAGTGGACCTGGCAACAGGCGGCAAAGTGGGCTATATCTATATCCCCGACATGGGACCGGAAGGCCTGAACGAATTCGCGCGCTACTTCTACCCGCAACTGGATAAGGAGGGTCTTATCATCGACGACCGCGCTAACGGGGGAGGAAACGTATCGCCGATGATCCTCGAACGACTGGCTCGCGAACCTTACCGGCTGACAATGTCGCGCGGCTCCTCGCGCATAGGTAAAATACCGGACGCCGTACAGGTAGGCCCCAAGGTTTGCCTCATAAATAAGTACTCCGCCTCCGACGGCGACCTCTTCCCGTGGGGGTTCCGCGCATTAGGACTGGGTAAGCTGATCGGTACGCGTACCTGGGGCGGTATCGTGGGTATAAGCGGCTCCTTACCTTTTATCGACGGAACAGACCTCCGCGTGCCCTTCTTCACGAGTTATGACGCGAAGACCGGCGAATGGATCATCGAAAATCATGGCGTCGACCCTGACATCATCGTAGACAACGACCCCCTCGCCGAATGGAACGGGGAAGACCAGCAGTTAGACCGTGCCATCGAAGAGGTTATGAAAGACCTCAGTGGACGCAAACCGCTTCCCCCCGTACCCTCGCCGCGCCTGTGGAACAAATGAAAGCATCCATTACTGATGCTTTACGGAGGATTGAGCCGGCTCAATCCTCCGTTGCTTTTAGTCCTAAAGCCCGGATATAATCAACGTTCACGCTACAATTGACAAACCGGCTGTTGATCGCAAAGTCCGACAGCGCCTTCCATGACAACGCCTGATTAGGCCGAGCCTCGCGTATCTCGCCATATGTGCCGCGCGAAGATTCGACAAAGGCTACCACCTGATCCCAATTCTCAGGATCATTCACCGACACAAACGACGAACCGCCCATCTTCTTATAAGGCCAGAACGTCCACCCAATATTATTCTCCTCCATAGCCCGACAAAAAGCCGACATCCACTCGTTCGTATTATGACCTATCTCACCCATATACATCGGACGGTCGACACTGTCCCTGAAGTTTATAAAACCTTGTATAGCCGACGCCGACGCCTCGCCGCCGTAACGATGGCAGGTGTACATCACATTGTCGTCGAACGAAGCATCTACCGACAAAGGCCTGAAGTTACCGTTCCACTGCGCCCCGCCGAACAAAACAATATGGTTCACGTCCACCTTCCGTATCTCCGCCAACGCCCGACGGTAGAGAGGCTCCAGCTTCGCGTTAAGCGCCTCCACGTCAAAGTACGGAGCGATCGGCTCATTCGCCAACTCATACCCAAGTATCACAGGCTCATTCCTGTAATAGGCGGCAATCTTTACCCATACATCGACAAACTTCTGCTGCGACGCCTCGCTCTCGAACAACCACGGGAAGCCATAACTATCGTCAATATTATCCCCCGTCTGCCCGCCGGGCGCATCATGCATGTCCAGGATAAGATACAAGCCGGCATCACGGCACCACCCGACAAGCGTATCTATCCGCCCGAACCCATCCTGGTCGGCATAAAGCCCCATGTAATCCTCGTCCGTAAAAAGCTTGTAATGAAACGGCAACCTGATCGTATTGCACCCAACAGACTTAAGAAACAGCACATCGTCCCTCGTCACATAATTATCCTTAAAAAGCCGCCAGAACTCCTCCGCCAGATCCGGCCCTACCATCTCGGCAAAAGCCTGGTTAATACGCCCCACCGAATTAGTCCTCCCAAAGCGGAACATATACCCTTCGGGATTCAGCCAGTTACCAAGGTTAGTCCCCCGAATCAGCAGCTTATCCCCCGACGGAGTAATCAAATCCGGGCCGTCAACCCTGACGAACGCCCCCTTAGGAAGCAAAGATTCCTGTTTCTGCACACTCGGCCCACACCCAAAGCACATCAAAAGGGCAGCCGTAAAAAGAAAAGACAAAAAAAATGTTCTCATGGTTATAACTATTTGATGATGAATTTAAACACTACAAAAGTAAGAATAAACCAATCCGCAACGCAGCCCGTAATAAGAATAATCAGGGCGTGCCCCCGCTGCGCGCGGTCGGGCTTTCCGCTGCAAGTCCTCGCTCGCTGCGCTCGTTCCGGGCTTTCCGCTACTATCCCTCACGCAGGGCCACCCGATACCGCAGCCTTTCCTACAAACTAAGAAGGAGGGAAAACGCCCGCCGGCTGACTTTCCTATAAACTAAATAAGAGGGAAAACGCCCGTCGGCTGATTTTCCTATAAACTAAATAAGAGGGAAAACGCCCGTCGGCGGACTTTCTTATAAACTAAGAAAGAGGGAAAACAACCGCCGGCATATTTCCCTACGCCATAATAAATCGGAAAACAACCGTCGGCATATTTCCCTACGACATAATAAATCGGAAAACAGTCGTCGGCGGATTTCCCTACGTCATAATAAGTCGGAAAACGCCCGTCGGCGGACTTCCCTACGTCATAATAAGTCGGAAAACGCCCGTCGGCGGATTTCCCTACAACATAATAAGTCGGAAAACAGTCGTCGGCGGGCTTTCTTGCGAGATAAAAAGATAGAAAAACGGTTGTTGGCCGGCTTTCTTGCGAGGGTATTTGGAGGGGGAACGGTTGTTAAATAACATTTATTTTTCGTAGGGTTGTAAGGGATTGCGCCGCTTGGGGGATATTTATTATAAAATATGGAAGGATGAGCGATGAATTGTTTCCGCAGGATGGCGTAGGGACGGATGGGACTGATTTTTTCCTTGAAAAATGGGCTGAAGCGTCGGGGGGGAGTATTCCGCCGGAGGTTCAGTTGCGGATATTCAGGGAGATAAAGATGCGTGCGTCTGACGCTTCATCGCGCCGGAAGGGTGGCGGGGGGCGTCGGCCGGCCGTTTGGGTGCGGTATGCGGCGGCTCTGATACTGCTTGCGGGCGTGGGGATTGCATCGCATTTATATACGCGGCGCGTCTACGCTACGGATACTGCGGCGCCGGCGGCTACGGGCGGGGAGATCGTCGTTGCGGCTGAAAAGGGGCAACGGGCGAACGTCACGCTGCCCGACGGGACTAAGGTATGGCTCAACTCGCACTCGCGTATTACCTGCCCTGACGGCTATGGGAAGTCAGTCCGACTGCTCAGGCTGACGGGCGAAGCTTATTTTGAAGTGGCCCGCGACACGTCCGCACGTTTCGTTGTCGAGGCAGGCGGCATGTCGGTAGAAGCCCTCGGTACATCGTTCAACGTCAAGGCTTACGAGGAAGACGCCGACGTGGTGGCCACGCTCTTTACGGGGAGCGTCGCAGCGAGCGCGCTTGATACGACAATCAGGCTAATGCCCGCCGAAGAGGTGCGGCTGAGGCGCGACAATCGCCAGGTGTCGGTCTCGCGGCCTGAGAACCTATCCTACGCCAAGATGTGGATGAGCGACGAGTTGGCCTTCGACAAGCTGACGATGAAAGAAATCGCCGTCATGCTCAACCGCATGTATAATGTCGAGATCGTCTTCCGCACGCCCGCGATCGAAGCCTACCGCTTTTCGGGCATAATCAAGAACAACAGCTTGGACAACGTCATTGAGCTAATCAGTCTAACCGCCCCCATCTCGTACCGCTCAAGAGGGGACACAATCATACTCGACGCCAAATAACGCACGCCATAGATACCAAAAACCTGTTTTATTTATACACACCAAAAACACAAGCTTATGGGATAAGAAAAAAACAAGCCCGGCTGTTTCCCTGCGAAGTCAAGGGGAAAAAGCCTAATCTATTCACTTAATTTATAAACATTATTATTTTATGTGTAACTACAAAAAGTATCAAGGATGATTAGTTTTAAGCAATTATTTTCAGTGGCGGCAGCCTGCGCCTTATGTATGCTCGCGCCACTCAACGACGCCAAGGCTGCACAGATAACTTTTTCGGCAAAGAACAAGTCCGTGCGCGAGGTAATCAAAGAAATAGAAAAGATCAGCGATTACCGTTTCTTTTATAACGACGACCTTCGGGGCCTAAACGCCGTAATATCGGTTAACGTCGAAGAAGGCGACATCGACAAGATGATGGATCAGATTACGAGGCAGACCGGCATTTCCTATATCGTGAGGGAAAACAACCAGGTTGTGCTCTCGTCAAAGGCTACGGCTGTGCCGCAGCAGAAGGACGCTAACCGCAAGGTAGTGACGGGAATCGTCACCGACACGTCCGGCGAGCCGGTTATAGGCGCAAATGTTATGGAAAAGGGCGCGGCTAACGGTACCATCACCGACGTAGACGGCCGCTTCTCCCTCACAGTACCTGCCGACGCCGTACTTCAGGTGTCGTACATAGGCTACCTGACGTCGGAAACGGCAGTAAACGGCCGCACGTCGGTCGACATACGTATTGAGGAAAACTCGCAGTCGCTGAACGAAGTCGTCGTCGTAGGATACGGCGTACAGAAGAAGGTCAACCTCTCCGGCGCCGTCCAGGCCGTCTCAGGAGCAGCCATCTCAAACCGTCCGATAACGAACGTCAACCGCGGGTTGCAAGGCTTAGTCCCCAACCTCAACATCACCAACCTTACCGGCAGGGCCGACGCGGCTCCGGAGATCAACATACGCGGCTTCACGTCCATCAACGGAGGCGAGGCCTTCATCCTGGTCGATAACGTACCGGTGTCGAGCAATGAGCTGTCGCGTATTAATCCCGACGACATAGAGAACGTGTCCGTGCTCAAGGACGCTTCCTCGGCCGCCATATACGGAGCGCGCGCCGCCTTCGGCGTTGTGTTGATAACGACCAAGAAGGCTAACCGCGAAAGCTCTGACCTGAAGGTAAACTTCAGCGGCAACTATGCTGTGCGCGACAGAGGCATACGCCCGGAGATAGTCACCGACATAGTGCAGGTGATGGAGACGAAGAACCTGGCCCGCACGCCGCTATCGCCCCTCTTCAGTCAGGCGCAACTCGAATACGCCCGCAAGCTCGCCGCCGATCCCTCGCTCGGCCGCGTTATACCCGACCCTACGAATCCCAACCAATGGGCCTATTTCGGGCAGACAGACTGGGTGAAGGAGGGCTACAAGGAGGCGGCGCCTTCATATACGGCCAACATCAACATCTCGAAGTGGGACGAAAAGCTATCCTACTACGTCTCCGGCGGCTATTACAAAGAAGATGGTTTGCTCAGATACGGGAACGACAATATGCAACGTTACAACTTCAGGGCTAAGGGCGACATGGCGCTCACGTCGTGGTGGAAGGTAGGGTCGAACATCTCCTACGTGAATACCGTCTACGACTCGCCTTCGTTCCTCGACGGATACTTCAATTGGAACATCAATAGGATAGCATCCACAGAGGTGCCGAAGAATCCCGACGGGACATGGACAAGCTCAGGGGCATCCCTGCTCGGCGCTATCCGGGAAGGAGGCCGCAGGAATGACCGCCGCAACGAGACGCAGCTCTCGTTTACGACGCAGGTGGATCTGATAAAGGACGTATGGACGTTGAATGCCGATGTAAATTTCAGGCGGACGAACTTCAACAGGGACAAGTACAACCTGCCTGTGCCCTACCGCACCGGCCCGAACCAGCCTATAATGTATTCGCTAAGCGACAGGGGCAGTACTTCGTATACCGAGTTTACCGCGAGGGAAGACCGCTATGATATATATAATGTATATAGCAATTTCACGAAGACCTTCGGGCGTAAGCATTTCTTCAACGCTATGATCGGATACAACAGCGAGCTGACGAGCCTCAACACATACGCTACGCGGAAGGACCTGCTGATCTCGAGCGCCCTGCCTGAGATAAACCTGGCGACCGGCGCGACTACGGCTTCCAACTCGAGGCGCGAACTTGCCTTGCAGGGGATATTCGGGAGGGTTAATTATATATTCGATAATCGCTATATCGTGGAATTTAATGGGCGTTACGACGGATCATCACGATTCCCCGCAGGCGACCGCTACGGCTTCTTCCCTTCAGCCTCGGCAGGATGGTTGGTCGTTAACGAAAAGTTCTTCGCCGGAATAGCCGACAAGCTCGATATATCTAATCTTAAGCTGCGCGCTTCGTATGGATTACTCGGTAATCAGACGATATTCGAAGGCGAAACTCCCCTCTACTATCCGTACATCCCCTATATGTCTTCGGACAAAACAGGCCAGGCGTTGGACGGGGATCGCCCTGTTTACGTCAAGCAGCCGGGCGTCGTCTCCCCGTCCCTGACATGGGAAAAGGTGAGGACTATAAACGGCGGTATCGACATAGGATTGTTTAATGGACGGTTTGACGCATCGTTCGACTACTATGTGCGTTATACCGACGATATGCTTACGTACAGCAAGGAGCTGCCCGCTGTCTTCGGCGCAAAGGCTCCAAAGACTAATGCGGCTAACCTCAAGACGCAGGGCTGGGAGCTGTCAGCCGGTTGGAGGGACCGCTTTATGCTGGCGAACTCGCCCTTCAACTGGTCGGTCAAACTTATGCTGGCCGACAGCAAATCGTTCATCACCAAGTTCGATAATCCGAGCAAACTGCTTTCCAACTACTACGAAGGCCAGCAGATAGGGGAAATATGGGGATTCGTCAACGACGGCTTCTTTCAGAGCGAAGAAGAACTGAAGAAACTCGACCAGAGCGCCGTCGGTACCGACGACCAGAGTTATAAGTTCTACGTAGGCGATACGCGCTTCAAAGATCTGAACGGCGATAATAAGATAGACTTCGGCGACAAGACGGTGGACAAGCCCGGCGACAGGAAAATCATCGGCAACACGGAAGTACGCTTCCCTTATAGCTTCGAACTGTACGGCGACTGGAAAGGTTTCGACCTCCGCGCATTCTTCCAGGGCATAGGCAAACGCGACTGGTATCCCGCGGCGGCAAGTATATACTTCTGGGGCGTCTATGCACAGCCATGGACTAATGTCACCAAGAAGAACCTCGACCACTGGACGCCTGAAAAGCCCGACGGCTACTTCCCGCGCATGAAAGCCTACATAGCCGAAGATCCCAACGAGGAACTCAGCGCCCCGCAGACGAAGTATCTCCAGGACGCCTCCTACCTGCGCTTGAAAAACCTGACGCTCGGATACACCCTCCCGAAGGCCTTGCTCAACAGGGCGCGCATAGAAAACCTCAGGGTATATTTCAGCGCCGAAAATGTCCTGACCTTTAGTCACCTGGATAAGGATATAGACCTTGACCCGGAAATAGTACACAAGAGCTATAACGGATCCAATTCGGGGACGTATCCTATGCAGAGGACGTATTCATTGGGATTAAATATCACCTTCTAAACATGGATTGTTTCTACTAAAATTATATATAAGTAAGTATGAAAAGGATTAATTTGTTTACTATATGCGCTCTTTATCTATCCATGCTCTTGTCGTGCGAGGCGGGATTCATGGATAAATATCCTACAACGGAGATTACGGATAAGGAATTTTTCAATACCGTAACTGATTTGGAAACCTATACGAATGGTTTCTACGGCTACATACCGGCTGTCTACGCCGACCATGGCTCGGATAATATCTCGGTTCATACGGGAGCCGTCTCGACTGACCAGATGGTGGTCTCGATGGATCAGATAGTGATCGGGAACGTATCTTCTTCCAATATCAAAGGTTGGAATAACTGGGACAAACTTCGCTCCATTAACTTCTTCCTCGTTAATGCCGCAAAGGCTGCAGGCGCCCCTGCCGACGTAGATCATTTCGTAGGTATAGCCAAGTTCTTCAGGGCTAAGTTCTATTTCGAGAAAGTATGCCTATACTCCGACGTTCCCTGGTACGGACAGCCTATGGATACGGACGACGAACGCCTCTACAAGGCGGCTGACCCAAGGACGTTGGTCGTAGATTCCATACTGGGCGACCTTCAGTTCGCCGTCGATCATATAAAGCCGGACTTGAAGACAAGGACAAGGATCAACCGCTACGCAGCCCTTGCCCTCATGGCGCGCGTCTGCCTGCACGAAGGAACCTTCCGCAAGTATCACCCCGAATTAGGCCTTATGGACAAAAGCGCTCCCCTGCTCGAAAAGGCTGTCTGGGCCTGCGAGCAAATCATGAACAGCGGCGAGTTCATGGTCTACGGTAACAGCGCCGCCGACTTCGGGGCCTTGTTCGCCTCCCCCTCCTTGGAGAATAACAGGGAGATAATCCTCCAACAGGCCTCAAGCAAGGACCTGGGCGTTACGACGAACACCAACACCGTCCTCAATTGGCAATGGTCGCTTAGCCGTAGCCTGATGGAATCCTTCCTCATGAGCGACGGCTCGCCCTTTACCCAGGTGGACGGATACGACAGGAAGACATATACAGAAGTCTTCGCAAACAGGGATCCGCGCATGGCGGAGACATTTTGCTTCCCCGGCTTCAGGACGACGGAAGAAAGCCTGCCTGAATTGCCAAGCATCAAGTTCGGCGGCTACGGGCAGATAAAGTACTACCCCAAAGACCCTGCCCTGCGCGGCGGCTGGAATAACGATTACACCTCCTTGCCCATCTTCCGCCTTGGCGAGATACTCCTGGTATATGCCGAAGCTAAGGCCGAACTTGGCCTCCTCTCACAGGCCGACTTAGACAAAAGTCTGAACCTGCTCAGGGACCGTGTCGGCATGCCCCGTATGGATATGGGCAGGGCGAATACTATTGTCGACCCCGTCCTGGCCGCCTATTACCCGAACGTGGCGGGCGCAAGCAGAGGCGTCCTGCTGGAAATAAGGAGGGAAAGGCGTGTCGAACTTGCCTGCGAGGGCTTCCGGGCGAACGACCTCAAGCGTTGGGCCGCCGGCGAACACTTCGCCGACAACAACCAGGGCGTCTACATACCATACCTCGGAGCCTACGACATGAGCGGAGACAATGAACCCGACCTGGCCATATTGGCCTCCCCGGGCGAAACTTCGCCCATTGACCACCTGACGGAGGAACAAAAGACGCGCCTGTCCTACTACTACCTGAAAACAAAAGACGGCGCCGACGACGGTTTCTACCTGAGCGAAGGCACAAAAGGCTTCGTATGCTTCACAGCATACAGGAAGAACCCACGCTCCTTCGTCTCCCCCAAGTACTACTACCTGCCAATACCCAAACAGCAGCTACTCCTCAACCCTAAACTTACGCAGCCCTTCGGCTGGGAATAAACAGCCGGCAAACTAAATAGAGTAGCAGGAAACAGGATTAGCTCCCGTTTCCTGCTTTCTTTTTATATATACCACTAAGCAAATGGCCGTTAGGGCCAAGCAGAGTGCCGTTCTGGGAAAGCAATGTGAGACTTTGGGAAAGCAATGTGCCGTTCTGGGAGAGCAATGTGAGACTTTGGGAAAGCAATGTGGCGTTCCGGCTAAGCAGATGGTCGCTCCGGCTAAGCAGATATTCGTTTGGGGATTTCCGATGGTCGCTTGGGGAGAGCAGATAGTCGTTCGGGCCAAGCAGATAGTCGTTCGGGCCAAGCAGATAATCGTTCGGGCCAAGCAGATAGTCGTTCGGGCCAAGCAGATAGTCGTTCGGGCCAAGCAGATAGTCGTTCGGGCCAAGCAGATAGTCGTTCGGGGAAAGCATATAGTCGTTCGGGCCAAGCAGATAGTCGTCCGGGCCAAGCAGATAGTCGTCCGGGCCAAGCAGATAGTCGTTCGGGCCAATCAGATAGTCGTTTGGGCTAAGCAGATAGTCGTTCGGGCTAAGCAGATGGTCGTTTGGGCTAAGCAGATGGTCTGTTGGGCCAAGCAGATGGTCTGGTGGGCCAAGCAGATAGTAGATTGGGCTAAGCAGATGGTCGATTGGGCTAAGCAGATGGTCGTTTGGGCTAAGCAGATGGTCGATTGGGCTAAGCAGATGGTCGGTTGGGCTAAGCAGATAGTCGTTGGGGCTAAGCAGATAGTCGTTGGGGCTAAGCAGATGGTCGTTGGGGCTAAGCAGATGGTCGTTGGGGCTAAGCAGATAGTCGTTGGGGCTAAGCAGATAGTCGTTGGGGCTAAGCAGATGGTCGTTGGGGCTAAGCAGATAGTCGTTGGGGCTAAGCAGATGGTCGTTGGGGCTAAGCAAATAGTCGGCTGGGGAGAGCAATTTTTGAATATAATCCAGGCGTATACGGCCTGCTGCAGGCGTCGCCTCGCGCTGTGTATACTGTGAACGGGTCGGGCTGTTTTGGCTTTAAAAAAGTCGCCTCCACATTTCCTGATTGGCGCGATATGACGTACCTTTGCAGCGTATAAAACTGAAGATTTAAACCTCAAATTATGTGTATCATGAAACAATCTTATTTAAT